>JBBRJU010000144.1:0-6215 GCA_038218895.1 Burkholderiales bacterium | reverse complement strand
CCATGAGCGCTGTATCCAAAAAACCTGCCAAATCTGTCAAACCTGCCCAACCCGCCGACTTCATCATTGCCGACATCGGCCTGGCCGCCTGGGGCCGCAAAGAAATCGGCATCGCCGAGACCGAAATGCCTGGCCTGCTGGCCATTCGCGACGAGTTCGCCGCCGCTCAGCCACTCAAAGGCGCGCGCGTCACCGGCTCGTTGCACATGACGATCCAGACCGCCGTGCTGATCGAAACCTTGCAAGCCCTGGGTGCTCAGGTGCGCTGGGCTTCGTGCAACATCTACTCCACCCAAGACCACGCTGCCGCTGCGATCGCCTCCAAGGGCACGCCGGTGTTCGCCATCAAGGGCGAAACCCTGAGCGACTATTGGGACTACACCCACCGCATCTTTGAATTCGGCGCCGCCAACACCGAGGGCGAAGGCCCCAACATGATCCTGGACGATGGCGGCGACGCCACCATGCTCATGCACCTTGGCAAGCGCGCCGAGAAAGACCTGTCGGTGCTCGACCACCCAGGCAGCGAAGAAGAGATTTGCCTGTTCAACGCGATCAAGGCCAAGCTCAAGGTTGATGCCACCTGGTACAGCCGCAAGAGCGCGCAGATCATCGGCGTGACCGAAGAGACCACCACCGGTGTGCACCGCCTCAACGAGATGAGCGCCAAGGGCACGCTGATGTTCCGTGCCATCAACGTCAACGACTCGGTCACCAAGAGCAAGTTCGACAACCTGTACGGCTGCCGCGAGAGCCTGGTCGACGCCATCAAGCGCGCCACCGACGTGATGATCGCCGGCAAGATCGCCGTGGTGGCAGGTTATGGCGACGTGGGCAAGGGCAGCGCCCAGGCCCTGCGTGCCCTGAGCGCCCAGGTATGGGTGACCGAGATCGACCCGATCAACGCCCTGCAGGCCGCGATGGAAGGCTACCGCGTGGTGACCATGGAGTACGCCGCCGACAAGGCCGACATCTTCGTCACCGCCACCGGCAACAAGGACGTGATCACCCGCGGCCACATGGCGGCGATGAAGAACAACGCCATCGTCTGCAACATCGGCCACTTCGACAACGAGATCGACGTGGCGGGCATCGAAGACCTGCAGTGGGAAGAGATCAAGCCCCAGGTCGACCATGTGATCTTCCCGGGCATGGACGGCCAGCCGGGCAAGCGCATCATCATGCTGGCCAAGGGCCGGCTGGTGAATCTGGGCTGCGGCACCGGCCACCCCAGCTATGTGATGAGCTCGTCCTTCGCCAACCAGACGATCGCCCAGATCGAGCTGTACGCCCACCAGGACGCGTACGACATCGGCAAGGTCTATGTGCTGCCCAAGCACCTGGACGAGAAGGTGGCGCGCCTGCAACTGGTGACGCTGAACGCCCAGCTGAGCGAGCTGACCGAAGACCAGGCCGCCTACATCGGCGTGCCCAGGCAGGGCCCGTTCAAACTCGACACCTACAGGTATTGAGCCTCCCCCGTAGCGCCTGCGGCGCTGCTTGGTCTGCAGCGCCCTGGAGGCGCTGTTTTTTTGCGCCTGAGGCGCTGCTGGAGTTGCGATGGCCCAGTTTCCGATCAGCATCGAGTTCTTCCCGCCCAACACGCCGGTGGGCAGCGAGAAGCTCAAGACCGTGGTGCAGGACCTGGGCGTGCTGCAGCCCGAGTTCTTCAGCGTGACCTATGGCGCTGGCGGCGCCACGCGCGACAAGACCCTGGCCACGGTGAAGGCCATCGCCGAGATGGGCCACGCGGCGGCACCGCACCTCAGCTGCGTGGGCAGCACACGCGAAGGCATTGCTGAGATCCTGGCCACCTACCGGGCGCAAGGCATCCACCGCATCGTGGCGCTGCGGGGTGATTTGCCCAGCGGCACCGCAGTGGCCGGCGAGTTCCGCTATGCCAGCGAGCTGGTGCGCTTCATCCGCGAGACCCAGGGGCCTGACTGGCACATCGAGGTGGCCGCCTACCCGGAATACCACCCTGAACAGCGCTACGCCGCACGTGACCTGCAGCACTTTGCCGACAAGGTGAACGCCGGTGCCGATTCGGCGATCACCCAGTTCTTCTTCAACCCCGATGCCTACTTCCACTATGCAGACGCGGTGCGCAAGCTGGGTGTGGCGGTGCCGATCGTGCCGGGCATCATGCCGATCCACAACTTTGCGCGCATCGTGCAGTTCGCCCAGCGCGACGGCATCGAGATTCCACGCTGGGTGATGCTGAAGATGGAAGGCTACCTGGACGACACCGCGTCGATCCGCGCCTTCGGCATCGACGTGGTGGTCCAGCTGTGCCAGCGGCTGATCGACGGCGGCGCGCCGGCCATCCACTTCTACGCGCTGAACCAGAGCGCACTGACGCTGGAGATCTGCAGCCGGCTCCAGCGCTGACCTGCGGGTGGCTGCGGGCCCGCCCGGACCCGGGATGGGCGGGGCCGGGCCGGGCCCGCCCAGATCCGGGATGGCCCCGCTGGCAGGATTGCGCCAGACTCCCGGCCATGTCGACACACCGCCTGCCGTCCCGCCGCCACCGCAGGTGCCAGGGCTTCACCCTGGTCGAGCAACTCGCCGTGATCGCGCTGGTGGGAACGCTCAGCGCCAGTGCGCTGCCAGCCTTGTCCGAGCTCAACCAGCAGGCCGCCGGCACCCTGCTGACCAGCCTGGCGGCAAGTGCCGGCTCGGCCATGGTGCTCAACCAGGCTGGCTGCCTGGTGACCGATGGGCTGGCCGTGCCCGGCAAGTGCCAGCCGGTGCAGGACTGCCGGCAGGTGCAGGGCCTGCTGATGCAGCCACTGCCTGCGGGCTTCATGGTGCCGGCGCAGCCACTGGCGCCCGGCGGCAGCACCTGCCGGCTGCTGCGGCTGCGAGACGGCGCGGCAGCTGGTTTCTACGGCGTTGCCGCCGGCGGCGGCTTCTAAGGCGTTGCCGCCGGGGCGCGCTCAATCGCCCATCAGCTCCAGCAGGCTGGGCCCGCGGCCCACGTCGGGCTGCACCGGTGGCGACCAGGTCACGCCTTCCTCGCCGGCCCAGCGCTGCAGGCTGCCGTCGGCCAGCGCACGGGCGATCACCGCGTCGATGGCCGGGCGCACCGCCGTGTCGGATTGCAGTGTCACGAACCCCAGGTTCAAGCCGATCGGCCGGCGCCAGCCCGCTGCCACCAGGCTGGCGCCCGGGTGCTGCACGCGCCAGCCGTCGAACAGCGCCAGCGGCAACATCACCGCGTCGAAGCGCGGCGTGGCGCCCGACACCGGGCGCGCCAGTTCATCGAGTGGCGCCTCGCGCTGGTTCAGCGACACCAGCTGCTTGCGCAGTGTGCCGAACTTCCAGCCCATGGCCACCGTGCCGGCCAGCGTGCCGGAGGTGACGCCTATCTTGCGCTCGCCCAGATCGCCCAGCTTGTCCAGCGACGCTGCGCCGGCCGGCAGCACCGCGCCCAGCGCGGCCGACAGGTAGCCGCGGCCGGGCGCCATGGCCTGCAGCGTGATGTAGGGCCGCTCGCGCTTGCGCTTGGCACCGGGGTAGTCGGGCGTGCGCGCGCTGGGCCGCGTGGGTGGGCCGAACTCGCCGGTCAGCAGCGGGAAGCCGCTCACCGCATCGCACACCCCGGCCGACAGCAGGGCCGCCACCTCGTGCGCCAGGCTGCTTTCCTTTTCATACTCGGTCTCGAAGGGCACCACCTTGAGCGGCCGGCCCAGGCTGTCGGCTGCGGCCTGTGCGATGCGCAGGTCCAGCCCCTTGGGCTGGCTGTTCACCACGTACGACAGTGGCGCGTTGTCGGCCGCCACACACACGGTGAGCGGCTGCGGCTGGGCCAATGCCGCACCGCACAACAAACTGGCGGTCCATGCTGCAAGGCGCTGCAACTCAGTTCTCCTTGCCACCGCGGCTGCCGATGTAGGCCCACAGCACGCTGATCTGCTCGGGCGTGAGCGCCTCCTTGAAGGAAGGCATGTTGCCCTTGCCATTGGTGACACTGTGCTGGAAGCGCTCGACCTGGTCGACCGGGAACTTGCGCAGGTCGTACACCGTGGTGCCGGAGTTCACCATGTTGCGCCCATGGCACTGCGCGCAGGTGCGGTGGAACTGCTCCCTGCCCGCTTCGATCTGCGCGGTCTCGAACTTGCCCCCGGTCGCCTGCGCCAACGTCGCCACCGGCAGCGCCAGCAACAACACCGCCGCCTTGAGCCGAGCACGACCGGCAAGCAGACGCCCTGGAACCACCTTTGCGGGGCTGCCGACGGGCCGGACCTCGGGGCCAGCGCGGCCGGCAAGGACGCCAAAGGCGCTCCGGAGGGGGGTCATTTGACGGCGAAGGTCCACACAGAGCCGCCCGCCGGCGTGGCCGCCATGCGCTCATCACCCATCAAGGCCCACACGCCACCTGCACCAGCGGTGATGGTGACGTACTGCTTGCCCTTGTGCTCCCAGGTGACGGGCAGGCCGATGATGCCGGTGCCGACATTGAACTCGTAGAGCTTCTTGCCGTTGGTCGCGTCCACCGCCATGAACTCGCCCGTGGCAGCGCCGGTGAACACCAGGCCACCCGCAGTGGACAAGGTACCCGCCATACTGGGCTGGCCCGGCCAGGCCATCTGCCACTTGCTCTTGCCGGTCATCGGGTCGATGGCGCTCAGGAAGCCGTGGGGTTGGTCCTTGGGCATGCTCACGCCGCGGAAATTGACGCCCAGATACCACTCGCCACGCTTGTACTCGGGCTTGGCGAGCTGGTACGGCCAGCTGATGTTCAGCGTATTGGCATAGGCCAGGCCGGTGGCCGGGTTCCAGGACATCGGCGTCCAATTCTTGCCGCCCAGCACCGACGGCCAGATCATTTCGTCACCACCGGCACGCACGCTCTTGGTCTGCTGGCTCTCGACCGGCCGGCCGGTGGCCAGGTCGATCTTGTCGGCCCAGTTCACCTTCACGTACGGGTTGGCTGCCAGCAGTTTGCCGTTGGTGCGGTCGAGCACGTAGAAGAAGCCGTTGCGGTTGGCCTGCAGCAACACCTTGCGGTTGGCGCCGGCCACCTTCATGTCGACCAGCATGCCGACCTCTGTGGCGTCGTAGTCGTACGGGTCGTTCGGGCTGAACTGGTAGTGCCAGACCAGCTCGCCAGTCTTCGGGCGGATGGCCACCACCGAGCAGATGTACAGGTTGTCGCCCAGGCGCACGGTGGGGTTCCAGGGGCCGCCGTTGCCGGTGCCCCAGTACACCAGGTCCAGTTCGGGGTCGTAGGCGCCGGTCAGCCAGGTGGGCGCGCCGCCCTTGGCATGGGTGTCACCAGGCCAGGTGTCGCCACCCTTCTGGTCGGGCGCGGCGGTGGTGTAGAACCGCCACAGATTCTTGCCGGTGGCCGGGTCCCAGCCATCGATGAAACCGCGGGTGCCGTATTCACCGCCGGCCATGCCGGTGATCAGCACGCCGTTGGCCACCAGTGGCGCGCTGGTCATCGCAATGCCGTCCTGGTAGTTGGCGACCTTGACCTTCCACAGGGTCTTGCCGGTCTTGGGGTCCATCGCCATCACGTGCGCATCCAGCGTCGCGCGAAACAGCTTGCCGTCGTAGATGGCCACGCCACGGTTCAGGATGCCGCAGCAGGCGTACTTGAACACATCCTGCGGCAGCTCGATCTCCTGCTTCCACAGCTGCTTGCCGGTGAGCGGGTCGAGCGCCACGGTACTGTTGAAGGTGGTGACGTACATCACCCCCTCATGGATGATGGGCTGGCTTTCCTGGCTCTGCGCGTTGTTCAGGCTGTAGCTCCAGGTGGGCTGCAACTTGGCGGCATTGCTGGTGTTGATGGCCTTCAGCGGGCTGTAGCGCTGGTTGTTGTAGCCCATGCCGTAGGTCAGCACGTCGCCGGGCGTGGCGGCATCGGCCTTCAATGCGGTGTCAGATTGCGCCTGCACCGGCGCTGCCACCAGGGATGCCAGGGCCGCACCGGCGGCCAGCCATCGGGTGATGTTCATGGGCGTTGTCTCCTCGGGGTGGAAGGTCCGTGTCGCCACGGCCGCCGGGAATTCTTCCCGACCGTTGCATGTTGGAGGTTTGCGCTGCCGCTGTCCATGCGCCCCGGGTAGTTACCTCCTGGGTTTTCCCTGAGACACCCGGGCCCATGGGCCTGCCGACAGCCCGTGCAGCGCGCAAGGCAGGCAGGGCCGGCATACTGGTGTTGCAGCGTGCAACACCGCAAGCCGACCCCTGGCACGCCACCC
>JBBRJU010000143.1:0-6239 GCA_038218895.1 Burkholderiales bacterium | reverse complement strand
GTTGTTCTCGGCCTGGACCGGCTCGCCGCGCAATTCGCACAGGTAGGCGCCACGCTGGAGCGGGTCTTTCAGGCGCTGGTAGGCCTGGTTCACCCGCACGGCCCACTGCATCGCCAGGCGCTGCGCGGCGGCACCTTCACTGGCAAATCGGTCAGGGTGCACCCGGGATTGCAGCGCGCGCCATTGCGCAGCCAGCGCCGCCGAATCGAGGCCGTGGCGTTGCGGCAGGCCGAACAGGGTGAAGTCGTCGTCGCTGAGTTGCATCGGCAGGGCCAGGGCAGAGGTCACAGGGCCTTGGCGAAAAGGACCGACAGGCCGGTGTCTGGATCGCCGCCAAAGTGGCCACGCCACAAACCGCAGGCGCACCGGTGGCGCGCCTTGCAGCAAGCCGGGTACCAACCCAGCCGCGCAGGGCTCACACCCTGAAGGATTCGCCGCAGCCGCAGCGGTCTTTCTCGCGCGGGTTGTGGAACTTGAAGCCTTCGTTCAGCCCTTCACGGACGAAATCCAGCTCGGTTCCGTCCAGGTAGGGCAGGCTCTTCGGATCAATCAGCACCTTGATGCCATGCACTTCGAAGATGTGGTCTTCCGGCGCTACATCATCGGCGTACTCCAGCTTGTAGGCCAGGCCAGAGCAGCCGGTCGTCCTGACGCCCAGGCGCACACCCACACCTTTGCCGCGCTTGCTGATGTAGCGCGACACATGCCGTGCTGCCGCTTCTGACAAGGTGACGGCCATGGTGTCAGGCTGCGCGCAAGCCGCTGGGCTGGGCCACAGCCGGTCTTGCCGCATCTGCATGCTTGGCCTTGTAGTCGCTGACGGCGGCCTTGATGGCGTCTTCAGCCAGGATCGAGCAGTGGATCTTCACCGGAGGCAGCGCCAGCTCCTCGGCGATGTTGGTGTTCTTGATCTCCAGGGCCTGGTCCAGAGTCTTGCCCTTCACCCATTCTGTGACGAGGCTGCTGCTGGCAATCGCCGACCCGCACCCATAGGTCTTGAAGCGCGCATCCTCGATCAAGCCGGTGGTCGGGTTCACCTTGATCTGCAGCTTCATCACGTCGCCGCAGGCCGGTGCACCCACCATGCCGGTTCCGACGTCGTCGTCGCCCTTGTCGAAGGCGCCCACGTTGCGGGGGTTCTCGTAGTGGTCGATGACCTTGTCGCTGTATGCCATGTCAATCTCCTGATGCCCAACAAATTGTGACGAAGCCGGCGGGGCCACCGCAGGGCAGCTCCCAAGCGGCCCTGCTCACCCCTCGGGGGGTGGCTGCCGTACCCGGCGGCCCGGGTTCAATGACTCGCCCACTGGATGCTGCTGATGTCGATGCCGTCACGGTACATGTCCCACAAAGGCGACAGCTCGCGCAGTTTGGCGACCCGGTCCTTCAAGGTGCTGACGGCATAGTCGACTTCACCCTCGGTGGTGAAGCGGCCGATGGTCATGCGCAAGCTGCTGTGGGCCAGCTCATCGCTGCGGCCCAGCGCGCGCAGCACATAGCTGGGCTCCAGGCTGGCCGAGGTGCAGGCCGAGCCTGAAGACACCGCCAGGCCCTTCACACCCATGATCAGCGACTCGCCTTCCACATAGTTGAACGAAATGTTCAGGTTGTGGGGCACGCGGTGCTGCATGTCGCCGTTGATGAACACCTGCTCGATGTCGGTCAACCCGCTGACCAGCTTGGTGTGCAGCGCGCGGATGCGCTGGTTCTCGCTGGCCATCTCCTGGCGCGCGATGTCGAAGGCCACGCCCATGCCCACGATCTGGTGGGTGGCCAGCGTGCCCGAGCGCATGCCGCGCTCATGGCCGCCGCCGTGCATCTGGGCCTCCAGCCGCACCCGCGGCTTGCGCCGTACGTACAAGGCGCCCATGCCCTTGGGGCCATAGGTCTTGTGCGCGGACATGCTCATTAGATCGATCGGCAGCTGGGCCATGTCGATCGCCACCTTTCCGGTGGCCTGCGCCGCGTCGACATGGAAGATGATGCCGCGCTCACGGCACAGTCCGCCCAGCGCCACCATGTCCTGGACCACGCCGATCTCGTTGTTGACCAGCATCACCGACGCCAGGATGGTGTCAGGCCGCAATGCCGCCTTGAACTGCTCGAAGTCGACCAGGCCATTGGGCTGCACATCGAGGTAGGTGGCGTCGAAGCCCTGGCGCTCCAGTTCGCGCACCGTATCGAGCGTGGCCTTGTGCTCGGTCTTGACGGTGATCAGGTGCTTGCCGCGCAACTTGTAGAAGTGCGCTGCGCCCTTGATCGCCAGGTTGATGGCTTCGGTGGCACCGCTGGTCCAGACGATTTCACGCGGGTCGGCATTGATCAGCGCGGCCACTTGCTCACGGCTGGTCTCGACGATGGCTTCGGCTTCCCAACCCCAGGCATGGCTGCGGCTGGCCGGGTTGCCGAAGTGCTCGCGCAACCAGGGGACCATGGCATCGACGACCCGGGGGTCGACTGGTGTGGTGGCGCCGTAATCAAGGTAGATCGGAAAGTGCGGTGTCATGGTGTGTGGCGAAAAGCAAAAGGCGAAAGGCGGTCAGCAGAAACGTGCGGAGGCGATGTCACTTCGACATCGCGCTGCCGAGGGCAAAGACCGAATTGGGTGCGGTGATCTTGATCGGCTTGACCACCGGCACGCTGGAGATGGCACTCTTGAACGGCGCCTCCTCGATCGACACGCCCTTGGCGAGCTGATCTTCGACCAGTTTCTTCAGCGAGATGGAATCGAGGTACTCGATCATTTTCTGGTTCAGGCTGGCCCAGAGGTCGTGCGTCATGCACCGGCCGGCATCTTCGCCCATGCAGTTTTCCTTGCCGGCACAACCGGTGGCGTCGATCGGCTCGTCCACCGCGACAATGATGTCGGCCACGGTGATCTCGTCGCTCTTGCGGCCCAGCGAGTAGCCACCGCCCGGACCGCGGGTCGATTCGACCAGCTCATGCCGACGCAGCTTGCCGAACAGCTGCTCAAGGTACGACAATGAAATTTGCTGTCGCTGGCTGATCGCTGCCAGCGCAACCGGCCCGTTGTTCGAACGCAGCGCCAAGTCGATCATCGCCGTGACGGCAAAACGGCCTTTGGTGGTCAATCGCATGTGGGTTCTCCTCAAGGACAGCTGCCTGGTGCATGCTGGCCCACAGGAGCCAGCCCTTACCCGACTGATGTAGTCAACTATAGCAGAAGCTGACTGTTTTAGTCGGCATTGGCCAGCCCGCCACCCTCAGTCGGCCATGGCCAGCCGGCGTCGAATCTCGGTCAGCAGACCGTCGCAGGCGGGCTCGATCAGATCCAGCGCCAGGTCGAAGCCAGCCACGGTGCCGTAGTACGGGTCGGGCACCTCGCTGCTGCCGGCCCGGGGCGCATGGTCCATCAGCAATTGCAGGCGGTGCTGCTCGGCCGGCGGGCAACGCTTGCGCAGCGTCGCCAGGTTGTCGTGGTCCATCGCCAGCAGCAGGTCGAAGCGGTTGAAATCACCGGCTACCAGCGGCCGGCTGGTCAGGTCGCCCAGCCGGTAGCCACGCCGTGCGGCCTGCGCCACTGCACGCAGGTCGGCCGGCGTGCCCTTGTGGAAGCCATGGGTGCCGGCCGAATCCACTGCGACGGTCTCGGCCAGGCCCAGGCCCGTCAATTTGGACCGCAACACCGCCTCGGCCATCGGCGAGCGGCAGATGTTGCCGGTGCAGACCATCAACAGGCGCAGACGGGCGGAATCGGAACGGCGGAACCAGCGCGCGAGCATGGACAGGAGGATAGCCCAGCGCGCAGAGGCAATGGTTTGGTGGATAGTCAGATCCCGACAGGAAGTATCTAGTTGTCCCCACAGCGCATCGGTGCAAACACAGCCCAGCCTGCCGATAACCCAGGATGACTGTCCGGCGCGTGCCGGCAGCTCCGAGGAGCATGGTGCGCAACAACGGCCCTGTGACCCAGCGTGAACATGCGCTGCCGCCCGGCACCACCCTGGTGTCGACCACCGATCTGCAGAGCCACAGCACCTACGTCAATCCGGCGTTTGTCGAGGTGAGCGGTTTCGAGCGGGCCGAACTCATCGGCCAGCCCCACAACCAGGTGCGCCACCCCGACATGCCGGCCGAGGCCTACCGCGAACGGTGGGACACGCTGAAAACCGGCCAGCCCTGGACAGCCCTGGTGAAGAACCGCCGCAAGAACGGCGACCACTATTGGGTGCGCGCCAATGTGACCCCCGTGATCGAAGGCGGCCGCGTGAGCGGTTATATGTCCGTGCGCACCGCCGTCAGCCGTGACGACGTGGCCGCCGCCGAGGCCCTGTATGCGCGCATGCGAGAAGAGGCCGCAGCTGGCCGTCTGGTGCACACCCTGCACCGGGGCGACCTGCGCATCACCGGCCTGGGCGCGGCGATCGGCCGCCTGTTGCGGCCCGGCATCGGCGCGCGCCTGAGTGCCACCGCGATGCTGGGAACACTGGCTGTGGGTGTGTCGGCCGTCGCTCTGGCGCCCTGGGGACTGTCGGCCCAGGTGGCCGCAAGCCTGCTGGTGGGTGCGGGCGTGGCCGCCCGGCTGCGCCACCTGGCCCTGGTGCCGTTGCGCCAGGCGGTGGCAGCGGCGCGCCGCATGTCAGCCGGTGATTTGTCAGGCGTGCTGCAGGCCGACCAGCAAGACGAGGTGGGCCAGCTCAACCGCGGGCTGACCCAGCTCAATGTCAACCTGCTGGCCATCGTCGGCGATGTGCGGCGCGAGGTGGAAGGCATCACCCTGGCCTCCAGCGAGATTGCCAAGGGCAACCATGACCTGAGCACCCGCACCGAACCGCAGGCCAGCAACCTGCAGCAGACAGCCGCGTCGATGGAGCAGATCACCGACACCATCCGCCAGACGGCCGATACCGCCGTGGCGGCCGCGCAGATGGCCGGCGAGGCCGCCGCCGTGGCCGAGCGCAGCGGCCAGGCCGCCAGCGACGTGGCCCAGCGCATGAGCGAGATTCGACTGGCGTCGCAGCGCATTGCCGAGATCATCGGCACCATCGATGCGATCTCGTTCCAGACCAACATCCTGGCGCTGAACGCGGCGGTGGAAGCCGCCCGCGCCGGCGAGGCCGGCCGCGGCTTTGCGGGGGTGGCCGCCGAAGTGCGCGCCCTGGCCCAGCGCACCAGCAGCGCCGCGCGCGAGACCAAGCTGCTGATCGAAGACTCCTCCACCAAGGTGGAGGCGGGCACCCGGCTGGCCGAAACCACCGGCGAGACCACCCGCCAGACCCAGGATGCGGTATGCCGGGTGCATGCGCTGATCAGCGAGATCAGCACCACCGCTGCCGAGCAGAGCAAGGGCGTGGCGCAGGTGAATACCGGCGTCACCGAGCTCGACAGCATCACCCAGCAGAACGCCGCCATGGTCGAGCAACTCGCGGCCGCAGCCTCGTCGCTGCACGGCCAGGCCGAGGTGGTGCGCCAGGCGGTGCGGATCTTCAAGACGGCAGGCTGACCCAGGCCGCCGGCGGCACCGCGCCCCGGCGCATGCCGGTCCGCGCGATCTACTCAGCGCGTGCCGCTCAGCGCGTGCCGCTTTGCGGCTACCAGTCAGCGCGTGCCGGTCAGAGGCACCACATTGCTGTCATGCCCCGCCGCGCCGAAGGCCTGCTCGCGCAGCAGTGCCAGCTGGTCACGCACCCGCGCGGCTTTTTCGAACTCCAGGTTCTTGGCATGGTCGAGCATCTGCTTTTCCAGCAGCTTGATGCGCTTGGCCAGGTCCTTCTCGCTCATCGCCTCCACTTCGGCGGCTTCCACCAGCCCGCGCACCTTGCTCTTGTCGTCCTGCGCGCTGATCACACCGTCGATCAGCTCCTTGACTTCCTTCTTCACGCTGCGCGGCGTGATGCCCATGGCCAGGTTGTGGGCGATCTGCTTCTCGCGCCGGCGCTCGGTCTCGCCGATGGCCTTCTTCATCGACTCGGTAATCTTGTCGGCATAGAGGATGGCGCGGCCGTTGATGTTGCGCGCCGCCCGGCCGATGGTCTGGATCAGGCTGCGCTCGGCCCGCAAAAAGCCTTCCTTGTCGGCATCGAGGATCGCCACCAGGCTGACCTCGGGGATGTCGAGCCCTTCGCGCAGCAGGTTGATGCCGACCAGCACGTCGAAGACGCCCAGCCGCAGGTCACGCAGGATCTCCACCCGTTCCACCGTGTCGATGTCGCTGTGCAGGTAGCGCACCTTCACGCCGTTGTCGCTGAGGTAATCGGTCAACTGCTCGGCCATGCGCT
>JBBRJU010000142.1:0-6261 GCA_038218895.1 Burkholderiales bacterium | reverse complement strand
TGCCACCACCGCCACAGGCCACCAGCGCGGCCGCCGCCACGGCCAAGAGGAGGGGCAGGCCCGCGGGGTGGCGCGTGGTGGCGGGGTAAAGAGCAGTGCGCTGGTTCATGGCGAAAACGTCCGAATTGACTGGGGTTGATGGAGGGCGCCGGTGCGGTACCCGGTCTCCGGGCCACCCGACCTTGCCGTTGGATGGGCGGTGTGAGCCAGACCTCAGGCTGTGGCCGACACACATTCAGGGGGGTGGCAGGGGGCAGCCGATACACTGCGGCGGCCGGCAAGCCCCCAGGCGCCGCGCCCTGCGGTGGCCAGGCGCATGCCACTGCGTCCATGGCCCCAAGCGACAGCCCAACCCTCTCCACAACTGGCGCCGGCCATGGCGATGCATCAGCCTCGGCGCGCCGTGCGCTGGAGCAGTTGTATGGCAGCCACTTCGGCAAGCTGGCCGGCTGGTTCAGGCGCAGCGGCCTGAGTGAATCGGCCGCCCATGATCTGGCCCAGGACAGCTTCGTCAACGCGCTACGCGCCATCGACCAGTTCAAGGGTGACAGCCAGTTGGCCACCTGGCTGTGGGCGATTGCCCGCAACGTGTTGCTGGCGCATTGGCGCGGCAAGCAGACACCGGGCGCCACCCCGGCCACGGATGCCGACGGTGCACCGATCGACCCCGACAGCCTGAGCCTTGGTGCGGATGTGCATCAAACGGACCAGGACGACTGTGTGCGGCGCGGTTTTGCCGCCTTCAGCATGCAGCACCCCGCACGCGCCCAGGTGGTCTACCTGGCAGTGGTCGAGGGCTGGACGCGGGAGGAGTTGGCGTTGCACATCGGCCGCACAGCCCATGCGGCCACCGAGTACCTGTCGCAATGCAAGGCGCGGCTGAAACCCTTCATCGAGCACTGCCATGGCCGCTGAGCCCCCTGCCGACACTGACCCCGACACGCCCGCAGCTGCAGACGCCTGGCTGGCCGGCCTGGCTGGCCGCGCCGGCCAGGGCGAGGTGCATGCGCAAGGCCAAAGGCTTGGCGCTGCGCTGCGCTGCGCTGCGCTGCCAGGCAGACCGCCACCCTGGGCCGAGATCGAACGGCGTGCAGCAGCCGTGGCCGACAGCGCAGCAATCGGCAGTGCCGCCACTGCCGCACCGAGCCCGGCCAGCCAGGCCCCGGCTGCCAACGACGCCGCCTGGCGCCCGTTGCTGGGCTGGGCGGCGGCAGCACTGCTGGCGGCTGGTCTGTTGCTGGCCTGGCAACCCTGGCAGCCCAGGCCCGACGATGGCGCTGCTGCGGTGATGCGTGGCACCGGCGCCACCGCGCCGCCCGATGTTGCGCGCTGGCAGGTGGCCGACCCGGCAGCCGCCGCGCAGGCGCTGGCGGCCGACTTGCGCGCGCTCGGCGCCCAGGTGCAACTGGACATTCAGGCGGTGGACTCGGCGCCCGTGGTGCTGCTGACAGTCGATGCGCCGGCTGCGGCGGTCGACGCGGTCAACCAGCGGCTGCTGCCGCTGGAAACAGCGCTGGACGCGGCGGGCCGCCTGCAGCTGCGCGTGTCGGCGCCGTGATGCCCGGGGCGCGCCGCGCCCCGGGCCAGGGGCTCACTTGGCCTTGGGCTGGGCGTCGTCCACCTTCACGGTGAACTGGCCGGCGAGAATGGCCTGCTCCTTGGCCCGCACCTTGGCCAGCAGGTCGGCGGGCACCTTCTTCTCGAAGCTGCCCAGCGGGCTCAGCGTGCTGCCCTTGGGCTTCATCATCGACAGGTGGCCGTAGTCCTCGGCCTTGAAGGTGCCCGCCTTTACCGCCTTGATGGCGGCGTCGACCGTCGGCTCCATGTGCCACAGCGCGCTGGCCACCACGGTGTCGGGGTAGTCCTTCTGGGTGTCGATCACATTGCCGATGGCCAGCACCTTGCGCTCCTTGGCGGCGTCGCTGACCCCAAAGCGCTCGGCATACATCACGTCGGCGCCCTTGTCGATCATCGCGAACGCGGCTTCCTTGGCCTTGGGCGGGTCGAACCAGCTGTTGATGAAACTGATGCTGAACTCGGCCTTGGGGTTCACCTCCCTGGCGCCGGCGATGAAGGCATTCATCAGCCGGTTCACCTCGGGGATGGGGAAACCGCCGACCAAGCCGATCTTGTTGCTCTTGGTCATGCCGCCGGCCAGCATGCCGGTGAGGTAGGCCGGCTCCTGGATGTAGTTGTCGAACACCCCGAAATTGGGCGCTTGCGGCTTGCCGCTGCTGCCCAGCAGGAAGCTGACCTTGGGGTAATCCTTGGCCACCTTGCGCGCGGCGGCCTCCACCGCGAAGGCCTCGCCGACGATCAGGGCATTGCCCTGCTCGGCGTACTGGCGCATCACGCGCTCGTAGTCGGCGTTGCTCACGTTCTCGCTGAACACGTATTCGACTTCGCCGCGTGCCACGGCGGCTTTCAGCGCCTTGTCGATGCGGCTGACCCATTGCTGCTCCACCGGCACGGTGTAGATGGCGGCCACCTTCAGCTTGGCCTGCGCAAAAGCGGGGGCGGCCACGGCCAGGGTGGCGGCCAGGGCGGTGGCAGAGATCAACAGGCGGCGGGTGACGGTCATTGGCGGCTCCGGGTTGGGCTGGGGGTGGGTTGCGGTCGGGCGCGTGAGAGCCCGACTGTAGGGCCAGCCGAATCGCAATCTGCGTTCGTGCTCTGGGTTCGCGATCTCTGGTCGCAAGCGCCGTTTTCAATCTTCGGACGCAATCTCCGTGCCATGGCAGCGGTTGAGAGTGTTCCCGGAGGCACCCAGGTGTGCTGACGCGGTGTCAACTGAAGTTGACGCAATTTGACGCACCGCAAATCCCGCCGGCGGCTGCGCGCCGACGATGGCGGCACTACGCCAATGAGGAGACGTGATGCGTGTGTTGTTGATCCACCCCAACTACCACTCCGGTGGCGCCGAAATCGCCGGCAACTGGCCGCCGGCCTGGGCCGCCTACCTGACCGGCTATCTGAAGAACGGCGGCTACACCGACGTGCACTTCGTCGATGCGATGACGCACCACCTCGACGAGGCAGCGGTGCGCGCCAAGATCATCGCGCTGCGGCCCGACATCGTCGGCTGCACCGCCATCACCCCGGCCATCTACCAGGCCGAGGCCACGCTGCAGTGGGTCAAGGAGATCAACCCCGACATCGTCACCGTGCTCGGCGGAATCCACGGCACCTTCATGTACCCGCAGGTGCTGGCCGAGGCGCCGTGGATCGACGCGGTGGTGCGCGGTGAAGGCGAGGCGGTGTTCCTGAACTTCGTGCGCGCGGTCGATGACGGCAGCTGGGCGCGCGACCGCCACTGCGTGCGCGGCATCGCCTTCCTGGAAGACCAGGCCGCCACCGACAAGAAGGCGCTGGCCACCGAGGCCGAACCGCCGATCGCCGACCTCGACACCATCAAGCCCGACTGGGGCATCCTGCAGTGGGACAGCTACATCTACATCCCGATGAACACCCGGGTGGCGATCCCCAACTTCGCCCGCGGCTGCCCGTTCACCTGCACCTTCTGCAGCCAGTGGAAGTTCTGGCGCGACTACCGCATCCGCGACCCGATCAAGGTGGTCGACGAGATCGAGGACCTGGTGAAGAACCACAAGATCGGCTTCTTCATCCTGGCCGATGAAGAACCCACCATCCACCGCAAGAAATTCATCGCCTTCTGCGAAGAGCTGATCAAGCGGGACCTGGGCGTGCTGTGGGGCATCAACACCCGGGTGACCGACATCCTGCGGGATGAAAAGCTGTTGCCGATGTTCCGCCAGGCCGGCCTGATCCACGTGAGCCTGGGCACCGAGGCCGCCGCGCAGCTGAAGCTGGAGCGCTTCAACAAGGAAACCACGATCGCGCAGAACAAGAAGGCGATCCAGTTGCTGCGCGAGGCCGGCATCGTCACCGAGGCGCAGTTCATCGTCGGCCTGGAGAACGAGACCGCCGAGACGCTGGAAGAAACCTACCGCATGGCGCGCGACTGGAACCCCGACATGGCCAACTGGGCGATGTACACGCCCTGGCCGTTCAGCGACCTGTTCCAGGAGCTGGGCGACAAGGTGGAGGTGTTCGACTTCGCCAAGTACAACTTCGTCACCCCGATCATGAAGCCCGACGCGATGGAGCGCGGCGAGCTGCTCGACCGGGTGATGAACAACTACCGCCGCTTCTTCATGAACAAGAGCTTCTTCCAGTACCCCTGGGAGAAGGACAAGCTGCGCCGCAAGTACCTGATGGGCTGCCTGAAGGCATTTCTGAAGAGCGGCTTCCAGCGTACCTTCTACGACCTGGGCCGGGTGGGCTACTGGGGCCCGCAGACCAAGAAGAAGGTCGACTTCGCCTTCGACACCACGCGCCAGTACACCCGCCCGTCGGCCGCAGCGGTGGCCGAGGCCGATGCGAGCTGGGTGACCATGCACGGCCCCAAGATCGAACACAAGCGCCGCCAGGGCGCGCTGAACGCGGCCATGGCCTGCGGCGGCGGCAAGCAGCAACTGGCCGAGACCGACGAAGCCGCCGAGACCGCCCAGACCGCCCAGACCACCGACCGGGCCCCCAGCCGCGCCGCCGCCTGAGGCCCGGCACATGACCGCCACCAGCCTGCCGGCCCAGGCGCCGGGCCGCATCGGCCCGAACGCCATCACCCGCGTGGCCGAGGTGCTGCCCGCGGTACTGGGCGATGCCGGCACGCGCGCGCTGTTCGACGCGGCAGGCCTGGGCGCCTACCTCGGCACCCCGCCCGAGGGCATGGTCGATGAGGCCGAGGTGGCCCGTCTGCACCGGGTGCTGCGCCAGCAGCTGGGCCCGCAAGTGGCCGGCCAGGTGGCGCGCAGCGCCGGCCTGCGCACAGCAGACTATCTGCTGGCGCGGCGCATCCCGAAGCCGGTGCAATGGTTGCTGAAACGCCTGCCGGCCAGGCTGGCGGCGCGGGTGCTGCTACAGGCCATCGGCCGCCATGCCTGGTCATTTACCGGCAGCGGTGAATTCCACGCCGTGGCCGGCCGGCCCTGCGTGCTGACGATCCACGACAACCCCTTGTGCCGTGGCGTGACCAGTGCACTGCCGGCCTGCGACTTCTACAGCGCCACCTTCGAGCGCCTGTTTCAGGTGCTGGTGCACCCGGCAGTGCAGGCGGTGGAAACCCATTGCGAAGCGCGCGGCGACCCGGTCTGCCGCTTCGAGCTGCGCTGGTAGGCGCAGGCCGCGCGCAGCCTGCGCGCTGGCCGGCAGACCGGCAGTCCGGCCACCTGCTGCGGCCCGTGCTGCGGCGCATCGCGCCGGCCTAAACTCTTGGGCTTCCCCGAGCTGGTGCGGCGCCCTGCCCGCCACCCGCTGCAACCCTGCCGAGCCATCCCATGACGCATTCCACCCTGTCCGCCCTGTCTCCGCTGGATGGGCGCTATGCCGGCCGCATGGCCACACTGCGCCCGCTGATGAGCGAGCTCGGCCTGATGCAGCGCCGGGTGCAGGTGGAGGTGGAATGGTTCATCGCGCTGTCGGACGCCGGCTTTGCCGAGTTCAAGCCCCTGGACGAGGCCACGCGCGGCCATCTGCGCAGCCTGGTGCTGCGCTTTTGCGAAGCCGATGCCCAGGCCATCAAGGACATCGAGCGCACCACCAACCATGATGTGAAGGCGGTTGAATACTGGATCAAGCAGCGCTTCCAGGGCCATGCCGACCTGGAGGCCGCCGGTGAGTTTGTGCACTTCGCCTGCACCAGCGAGGACATCAACAACACCAGCCATGCGCTGATGCTGCAGGCCGCGCGTGAGCAGGTGCTGTTGCCGGCCATCGACCGCATCATCACCCGGCTGCATGGCATGGCGCAGGCCATGGCGGCGCTGCCGATGCTCAGCCGCACCCATGGCCAGACAGCCAGCCCCACCACCGTGGGCAAGGAAGTGGCCAACGTGGTGGCGCGGCTGGTCAATGCCCGTGCGCGCATCGCCGGCGTGGCCCTGCTGGCCAAGATGAACGGTGCGGTGGGCAACTACAACGCCCACCTGGCCGCCTACCCGGCGCATGACTGGCCGGCGTTTGCGCGCCTGGTGGTCGAGCAGCGCCTGGGCCTGGCCTTCAACCCGTACACCACCCAAATCGAGCCGCACGACTACATGGCCGAGCTGTTCGATGCGATGACCCGCTGCAACACCATCCAGATCGACTGGTGCCGCGATGTGTGGGGCTACATCAGCCTGGGCTACTTCAAGCAGCGGCTGAAGGCCGGCGAGGTGGGCAGCTCGACCATGCCGCACAAGG
>JBBRJU010000141.1:0-6290 GCA_038218895.1 Burkholderiales bacterium | reverse complement strand
GGGGCCGGCAGCGGCGACGGCGACGGCGGGGACAGGCCCCGCTGGATCGGCGAGCTTGTTGCGCAGCGCCAGCCGCTGGGCCACGCCGAAGCGGTGCTGCTCGTCGACCACCGCCAGGCCCAGCCGGGCGAAGCGCACGTCGTCCTGGATCACCGCATGCGTGCCCACCACCAGCGCCGCCTCGCCACTGGCCACCATGGCCACCATCGCCGCCCGGCCCTTGCCCTTGCGGCTGCCGGTGAGCCAGGCGATGGTCTGCCCGCGAGTGGCCAGCAGCGGCTCCAGCCACTGCACCAGCTTGCGAAAGTGCTGCTCGGCCAGCAGCTCGGTGGGCGCCATCAGCGCACACTGCCAGCCGCTGTCGATGGCCACCGCTGCGGCCAGCGCCGCCACCACCGTCTTGCCCGAGCCCACGTCGCCCTGCAGCAGGCGGTGCATCGGGGCGGCGCCCGGTGCGGCGCCGGCCTGGTGCATGTCGGCGGCGCGGCCTGGGTCGGCCGCGCGGCCCAGGTCAGCCGCGCGGCCCAGGTCGGCAGCAATCTCGTCGCCCACCCGCTGCTGCGCCGCCGTCAGCTGAAACGGCAGTGCCGCCAGCAACTGGTCCCGCAAGCCGCCGGGCAGCCGCTGCAGCTGCGGCGCGCGCAGGCGCTGGCGCTTGCGCTGGGCCGTCAGCTGCGACAGCTGCTGGGCCAGCAGCTCCTCGAACTTCAGCCGCTGCCAGGCTGGGTGGCTGCGGTCTTCCAGCGTGGCCAGCGGCACCTCGGGCCCGGGCTGATGCAGGTGGCGCAGGGCCTCGCGCAGCGTGGGCAGGCCGGGCGGCACGCTGCCGGGCGGCAACAGTTCGTCCAGTGGCGCGCGTGCCAGCGCGGCGGCCACGGCCTTGCGCAGGTAGGCCTGCGGCAGCTGGGCGCTGGTGGGGTAGACCGGGGTCAGCGCGGCGGCCAGTGGCGTGTGCGCATCCACCGCCTTGAAGGCGGGGTGCACCATCTCGCGGCCGAAGAAGCCGCTGCGCGCCTCGCCCCGCACCCGCACCCGCTGGCCCACGGCCAGGGTCTTCTGGTGGCTGGGATAGAAGTTCAGAAAGCGCAGCAGCAAGCTGTCACTGTCATCGGCCAGGCGCACCAGCAACTGGCGCCGGCTGCGCTGCTCGATGCGGCATTCGCTGACCACGCCCTCGACCTGCACCGGCGCGTTGTCTGGGCTGTCGGCGATCGGCGTGATGCGAGTCTCGTCC
The DNA here is from genome assembly GCA_038218895.1 of Burkholderiales bacterium. GTDB lineage: Bacteria > Pseudomonadota > Gammaproteobacteria > Burkholderiales > Burkholderiaceae_C > Pseudaquabacterium. The sequence goes on along the minus strand of JBBRJU010000141.1, from coordinate 5,056 downwards.
TCGTAGCGGATGGGCAGATGCAGCGCCAGGTCGATGTCGCGCCGCAGGCCGAGCTTGTCCATCGCCCGCTGGGGGGCGGATTTGACGGGCCGGGCCGATTGTGCTGGCGGGGCCGCGGTGGCGGGCAGACCGGATGACGGCATGGCGCGCATTCTCAGGCCAGGTGTGCTGTGGGATGGCGGTGGATGCAGTGGACCGCAGGTGCCAGCTTCGGCCGCAGCATCGCCGTCTGAGCAGCCGCGGGCCCGGCGCTGCATCAAGACCCGCCGAACTGGCCACACCGACGGCACCGTGCCCAAGCCGCCCGGCACAGCCCCCTGGCGCGAAAGAACATGCAGCCCTGCGCGCGGTCTGCCGGCACGCGCGCAGCCTGGGTGCCGTGGTCTGGCAGGCTGGGCGCATCGGCTCTCGACAGCCCGGGCCTGGCGTGGCCACAATCTGGGCCATGTCAGTCCGCAGCCTTGCCGCCCCCGCGCTCGACCAGCTCGATCTGTTCGCGCACAGCCAGGACACGATGCTGCGCAACGATGCCATCGATGCGCTGCTCGGCCGCGACGCTTGTCTTGCATGGACTGCGCGGCAGACGCTCGCCGCTGCCGTGCCGCAGCACCCCGACCTGCACGCGCTCGACACGCTGATCGACGCGCTGCGCGCTGGCGACGTCTCGCCCTTCACTGACCCGGCTGATGCCGCCAGGGCGCGAGAGCGCCTGGATCACGCGGTGGCACCTGCAGCGGCAGCCCTGCTCGGCAGCCGCGCAGCGGCCGATTGGCTGGCACCGCTGTGGCGCTGCCTGGCCGAGCGGGCGTCGACGCTTGCGTTCCATGCAGCACACCCTGAAGACCACGCCTCGCCCTTGTGGCTGCGCGCCGGCGACGCGCGGCGGGCGGCCGAGGCCGCAGCAGGCGTCGAATCCTGGCGCCGCATTCCGGTCACGCTGGCCTGGATGGCCCGCGCCCGGCACCGCACTGAAGGGCTGGACGGGCTCTGGGCGCTGCTGGCCGAGCTGGCCTGGCTGGCCGCACCACGCTTTGCGCTGACCACCCGCGCGTTGGCTGACCCGCTGCTGGACCGGCTGTTGGGGCGGTTCGACGCGCGTTTCGATCCGGGCCCGTGCGGCGAGGCGAACGCGCTCGCCTGGTTTCCCGCCTGGCTGCTGACCGAGCAACCTGCCCTGCTGCCCCAGCTTCGCGCGGCGCGCACGGGCCAGGACGGCGAGCCAGAACGTTGCTTCAGGCTGCTGGTAGACCTGCTCGGGCTGGAGCGCCAGGGGCGCCAGCGCGATCTGATCGACGGCCGAAGACGCCTGCGCGACCTGCAGCCGGCGCTTTACGCGGCCTACATGGCCACGCGCTGAGCGCGCGCGCAGGCCGGCTGTCGATGCGGCCGGCCGCTGCGGTGTTCGGGCAGCCAGGCTTGCGGGACAAGCTAATACCCCCGGCTGCGGTCCACCAGGTTCGGCAGCGGCGCGCCGCTGCGCAAGGCCTGCAAGCCAGCGATGAACTGCGCCGCCACGGTGTGCGGCGACGACTGCCCGGCGATGTGTGGCGTGATGGTGATGCCCGGCACGGCCCACAGCAGGTCGTTGCCCGGCAATGGCTCGTTGGCCTGCACGTCGAGCGTGGCGCCAGCCAGGTGGCCGGCCTGCACTGCGGCAATCAGGTCGGCCTCCACCACATGCTGGCCACGGGCGATGTTGACCAGGTAACTGCCACGCGGCATGGCGGCAAAGGCGGCGCCGTCCAGCAGGCCCTCGGTCTCGGGTGTCAGCGCCAGCGCGTTGACCACGATGTCGGCATCGGCCAGCGCGGCATGCAAGGCGCCGCTGCTGCGCTGCCAGGGGGCCACCTCGCACCCGACGGCCTGCAGCACCCGGCCGATCTCGCGGCCGATGGCGCCCCAGCCCAGCACCCGCACACGGGGGTGCACCGCACCCATCGGGTGGCGGGTCCATTGGCGGGTGGTCTGCTGTGCGTCGTAGCGCGGCTGGCCGCGCACATGGCGCAGCACCATCGCCGCCACATATTGGGCAATGCCCAGTGCCTGGCCGGGGTCGACCATGCGCGAGACCACCACCTGCGCTGGCAGGTCGGGCACCAGCAGCTTGTCCACGCCTGCGGCCATGGCAAACACCCAGCGCAGGCGGGTCAGCCGGCCGGCCACGCCCGGGGCGAAGCGCCAGCCGATCGCCACGTCGAAGCCGGCCAGCGTGGTGTCGTCCAGCTTGCGGCTGTAGGGCAGCAGTTGCAGGTCAGGCGCCTGCGCGGCGATGGCCGCCACCAGGGGTGCGGCCATCGTGGCGTCGGCCGCAAGCAGGATGGGGGCAGTGCTTGTCATGGCGCCGCAGTGTGGCGGCTGGGGCGGTACCGGCCTGTCATCCCGGTGACCCGCGCTAGCATGGCGAACCCGCGCCGGCCCGGCGCGCCAACCCCCCAGGATCGACCATGGCCAAGAGTCAGCAGCGCAGCAGCAAGGAAACCAAGAAACCGAAGAAAGACGCCGGCACCGCCAAGCCGCTGTCGCCCGACGCAGTGTCGGCGCCGATCACCACCCAGGTGATCAAGAAGGGCAAGGAAGCCAAGCTGAAGTGAGCCGCCGAGGCCCCTGCGGCACTTCGGCCAGCGCGCTTTTGCCCTGGGCTTTTTCCAGAGCGGCCAGCCAGGGTGCTTAGCCAGGGGGCTTCAGCGCCCCATCGATGTCGACCATGTGCCACCAGCGGTTGCCGAACAGCGCACGCCGGTAGCCCAGCAGCCAGGGCTGGGCCATGTCGTTGTACATGCGGTGCACATGCTGCTTGTACGGCGCATACACGGCCGACAGGCGCTTGGCCTCGTGGAACAGCGCGGCCCGCTCGGGGCCGTTGGGCAGCGCCGACATGCGGTTGTAGATGGCATCGTAGGCCGGCAGCTTGAAGCGCGACAGGTTGGCTGCGCCCGACGACGGCCCGTACAAGCGCTCGAACGCGCCCTGCCCATCCAGCCGGGTGGCGCCCGAGCCCACGCGCCAGATCTGCACCGTGCCGGCCTGCATGGCCTTCAGGTTCTCGGGCCACTTGGCGAACTTGAAGGCGACTTGGATGCCGATGGCCGCCATGTTCTTCTGCCACAGCTCGTCGAGCTGGCGCTCGAAGCTGTCGGGGATGGTGCGGCGCAGCAGCGTCAGCGGCTGGCCGTCGGGCTGCTCACGCCAGCCGTCGCCATTGCGGTCGGTGTAGCCGTGCATGTCCAGCAGCGCGCGCGCCTTGGCCGGGCTGAATTCGCCCATTTCGCTGCGGTAGGCCGGGTCATAGCCGGTGGTGTGCGGCACGGCCGGTGACTGCGCCGGGATGGCCTGGCCACGCCGCGCCAGGTTGATCTCACGCGGGATGTCGACCGCCAGATTCAGCGCCCGGCGCAGGGCCACCTTGGCCGGGGTGTAGCCGCCCACCACCGGGTCTTCCATGTTGTAGATGGTGAGCACGCCCTCGGGCCCCACGGTGCGGTAGCCGGTGATGCCCTGTTTGGCCAGGTTGGGCGCCACCTGGCCGCCGGGCATGGCCACGTTGCTGAACTCCTCGGGCACCCGCTCGATGAAATCCTGCTGCGCATTCAGAAAGCTCAGCCAGCGTGGCTGGTTCTCTTCGATGATGCTGATCACCACCCGGTCGACCATTGGCAGGCGCCGGCCCTTGAAGCGCGCCAGCAGGGCCTGGCCCTCGGCGTCGTCGGGCCCGGGCTCGGCGTCGTCTTCATAGACCCGGTGGCGGTAGCTGGGGCTGCGGTGAAACACCATTTCCGAACTGCGGCGCCAGCGCACCAGGCGGAAGGCGCCGGTGCCCACCGGGTGCTCGGCGATCTTGTCGCCGTAGAACTGCACCACCTCACGCGCCACCGCGCCGTACAGGCCGTTGTCGGCCAGGTATTCGGTCAACCGCGGGCGCGGTTCGTCCACCGTCAGCTGCAGGCTGTGGCGGTCCAGCGCCTGCAGGCCGGGAATGTCGGCGTCGTAGTCGAACGGCGTGCGGGTATCCAGCGCCCGCTGGCGCAGCGCGGCCAGGCCGGTGTAGCCCACCTCGGCCACCTCGCCCCAGGCCGGGCTCTTGTTGGCCGGGTCTGCAAAGCGCTTGAGGCTGTAGACGTAGTCGTTCGCCACCAGTTCACGCTTCTGGCCCTTGAACGCCGGGTCGTCGGCGAAGAAGATGCCCGGCCGGATGCGGATGGTGAAACGGCGGAAATCGGCCGACACGGCGGGCAGCGCCAGTGCGGTGAGCGGCTTCACCCGCGGCGGGCGGGCCAGGTGGTCGTACTGGAACAGGGCCTCGAACATGTGCGCGGTGCAGATGCGCGAGTACAGGTCGCTGATCTTGCACGGGTCGAAGCCGGTCTCGGCCACCCGGAAGGCATACCGCAGGGTCTTGGGCGGGTTGTCTTCCGCGGCGGCGGCCGGCACGAGCCAGCCGCCCAGGCCGGTGGCGCCGGCGGCGGCCAGCCACTGCCGGCGGCGCATCGACGCAGCTTGCCGCTCAGCCATGGGCAGCGCGCAGGGCCGGGTCGACATCGACCATGTGCCACCAGTCGTTCCAGAACGGTGTGCGGCGGTAGCCGCTCACCCAGGGGTGCAGCAGCTCATTGGCGATGCGGTGCACCAGCACCTTGTAGGGCATGTAGACGGCCGCCATGCGCTTGCACTGCAGGAACAGCGCGTCGCGCTCGGACCCGTCGGGCAGGGCCTGCATGCGGTCGAACACCGCATCGAAGGCCGGCAGCTTGAAGCGCGCCAGGTTGCCCTGGCCAGACTCGGGGCCATACCAGCGGCGCAGCGCGTCCTGGCCGTCGGGCTCGGCGGCTGAATCCCCCAGCATCCACATCTGCAGCGTGCCGCCCTGGGCCGACTTCAGGTTGGTGGGCCACTGGGCGATCTTGAAGTCGCAGCGCACGCCGATGGCGATCATGCAGCGCCGCCACACGTCGTTGAACAGGCGGTAGATCTGCTCGGGCTCGGTGGACATCTGCAGCACCCGTGGCCGGCCGTCGGGCAGCTCACGCCAGCCGTCGCCGTTGCGGTCCAGGTAGCCATG
>JBBRJU010000140.1:0-6302 GCA_038218895.1 Burkholderiales bacterium | reverse complement strand
TGGATGACCATGTTCGCCGCCGGCGTGCCGCTGGTGGAAGCCCTGGATTCGGTGGGCGGTGCGTCCGGCAATGCGGTGTATGCCGAGGCCACCGTCAAGATCCAGCGCGATGTGTCCACCGGCAGCGCGTTGACGACGTCGATGCAGAGCACCGGCGTGTTCCCGAACATGGTGATTCAGATGGCGTCGATCGGCGAAGAATCCGGCTCGCTCGACCACATGCTGGGCAAGGCCGCCGAGTTTTATGAAGAAGAGGTCGACGAGATGGTCAAGGGCCTGTCCAGCCTGATGGAGCCGATCATCATCGTGGTGCTGGGCACCGTCATCGGCGGCATCGTGGTGGCCATGTACCTGCCGATCTTCAAGATCGGACAGGTTGTCTGACCGATGGGGTTCCCGTCGGTGGAGGTGCTGCTGTCGCCCTGGGCGCTGGGCGTGCTGGGCCTGGTGATCGGCAGCTTCCTCAACGTGGTGATCCACCGCCTGCCGCAGCTGCTGGAGCGTGAATGGCTGGGTGACGCCGCCGGCTACCTGCAAGACGGCGCCGCCATCACCCGCGTGCTGGGCAGCAAGCCGCCACGCACCGCCGAACTGGCCCGCCAGGGCGAGGCGCTGGCGGCTGACGTGGCTGCGTTGCCAGCGCTGAGCCTGTCGCGGCCGCGCTCACGCTGCCCGCAGTGCGGCCACCAGCTGGCCTGGCACGAGAACATCCCGCTGCTGGGCTGGTTGCGGCTGGGCGGCAAGTGTTCGGCCTGCGGCACGCGCATCTCGGTGCGCTACCCCATCGTCGAGGTGCTCACTGGCGGGCTGTTTGCCGGCGCCGCGCTGCTGGCCGGCCCCAGCGCTGCCGCCGTGGTGTATTGCCTGGCGCTGGCGCTGCTGGTGGCGGCCGCCTTCATCGACCTGGACACCACGCTGCTGCCCGACGACCTGACGCTGCCGCTGATCGGCCTGGGTCTGGTGGCGGCATGGCAACAGTGGATCCCGGTGACGCTGCCCGATGCCGCGCTGGGCGCCTTCTTCGGCTACTTCGCGCTGTGGTTCGTCGCCTTTGCCTACAAGCTGGTGCGCGGCGTGCAAGGCATGGCCGAGGGCGACTTCAAGCTGCTGGCCGGCCTGGGCGCGCTGGTGGGCTGGCAGGCGCTGCCCAGCATCATCTTGCTGTCGTCGGCGGTGGGTGCGGTGGTGGGCGTCTTCATGATCGTGGCGCGCGGCCACGGTCGCAACGTGCCGATCCCGTTCGGGCCCTACCTGGTGGGCGGTGGCATCTGTGCGCTGTTTTTCGACGCGCAGCTCCACCAGCTGTGGCCCGGCTTGTGAGCAACGACATCCGCACCATCTGCCTGACCGGCGGCATCGGCAGCGGCAAGAGCACGGTCTCGGCCCTGCTGGTCTGGCATGGCGCCACGCTGGTCGACACCGATGCGATCGCCCATGCGCTGACCACCCCCGGCGGCGCGGCCATGCCCGCGCTGCGCCAGCGATTCGGCGACGACGTGGCCGATGCCAGCGGCGCGCTCGACCGCGCCCGCATGCGCAGCCTGGTGTTCAGCGACACCGACGCCAAGCGCGCGCTCGAAGCCATCCTGCACCCGATGATCGGCGCCGAGGCGCAACGCCAGGCCCAGGCGGCGGCCAACCGCGTGGTGGTGTTCGACGTGCCCTTGCTCAACGCCACCAGCCACTGGCGCGCCAGCTGCCAGCGCATCCTGGTGGTCGATTGCAGCCCTGACACCCAGGTGCAGCGGGTGATGGCCCGATCGGGCTGGCCCGACGCGCAGGTGCGCCGCGTCATCGCCCAACAGGCCACGCGTGAACAGCGCCGCGCCCTGGCCGACGCCGTGCTCTTCAATGACGGCCTCAGCCGCGCGGCACTGGCCGCCGAAGTGGCCCAGCTCTGGGCCTGCTGGATCGGGCCCACCACGGGCTGACGCCACCAGGGGCTGTGGAACAATCGGCCACGCTGGCGGGTCTGCCAGCCACGGCTGCACCCCCGGCCCGCGCCACGAGGAAGCCCCTTGGTCCTGTACGAATACCCCTTCAACGAAAGCATCCGCACGATGCTTCGGCTGGAGCACCTGTTTGACCGGCTGGGCCAGCTGCTGCCGCGTGATGCAGCGGTGGACCACCACTTTGCGCTGGTGACGATGTTCGAGATCATGGAGGTGGCAGCGCGCGCCGATCTCAAGAGCGATCTGATGAAGGACCTGGAGCGCCACAAGGCCCAGCTGGTGGCCTACCGCGGCAACCCGCAGGTGTCGCAGGCGGCGCTCGATGGCGTCGTCGCCCGCATCGACGCCGCCTTTCAGGCGCTGAACCAGCAGCCTGGCAAAGCCGGCCAGGCCCTGGCCGGCCATGAATGGCTGACCAGCGTGCGCAGCCGCATCAACATCCCCGGCGGCACCTGTGAATTCGACCTGCCGGCCTACTACGCCTGGCAGCAGCATGCACCAGCGAGCCGCCGGGCCGAATTGCTGGCCTGGGTGGCCACGCTGGAGCCGCTGGCCCAGGCCCTGCAACTGCTGCTGGGCCTGGTGCGCGACACCGGCGTGCCGCACAAGGTTGTCAGCCAGGCCGGACAGTTCCAGCAAAACCTGCCGCAGGGCCGCAGCTACCAGCTGCTGCGCCTGCGCATCGACGGCAGCGACGGCCTGGTGCCCGAGATCACCGGCCACCGGCTGATGGTGCAGGTGCGGCTGATGCGGCCCGACGCCGACGGCCGGTTGCGCCCGGCGCCGGTGGACATGCCGTTTGAACTGGGGCTGTGCGCATTACCAGCGGCGAGCCGAAGCGCGAACCCCGGCGCGTGCCCTGCCCCACCTGCAAACGGCCGGCGGTCTTTGCGCCCAGTAACCCATGGCGGCCGTTCTGCAGCGAGCGCTGCCGCGGCGTGGACCTGGGCGCCTGGGCCAACGAGAGCTACCGCGTCGACGTGCCCCCGGGCCGCGACAACGACGACACCCTGCCTGACTGAGCGTGCGCGTCCCCGCAGCTTCCCCGGCAGTGCTCCGTGCACCGCCAGCGGCTCCGGCTGGCCGGCCATGGGCCCGCCGCCTGCTGCTCTTGCTGACGGTGCTGGCGGCACTGGCCGCCGCCGCCTGGTGGGGTGTGCCGGCGCTGCTGAAGTCGCAATTGCCACCCCAGCTGGGCGCGCTGCTGGGCCGGCTGGTCAGCCTGGACGATGCCCGCTTCAGCCCCTGGCAGATGGCGTTCGATCTGCAGGGCCTGCGCATCGGCGCGGCGGCTGCAGCCGGCGCCGACGCGCCACCGCTGCTGCAGATCGGCGCGCTGCATGTCGACTTGAACCTGCCGGCAACGCTGCGCCACCGCGCGCCGGTGGTCGACGCCCTGGCCATCGACGGCCTGCAGCTGCGGCTGGCGCGCACCGGCCCCGGCCGCTTCGACATCGACGACCTGATCAGCCGGCTGACCACACAAGGCGAGGCCAGCAGCCCTGCCGAACCCGCCCGCTTCGCGCTCTACAACCTGCAGCTGCGCGGCGGCCAGATCCAGTTTGACGACCTGCCGGTGGCGCGCGTGCACCAGGTGCGGGCGCTGACGCTGAGCCTGCCCTTCTTGTCCAACCTGCCGGGCGACACCGTCATCCAGGCCCGGCCACGATTGGCTTTCGAACTCAACGGCACCCACTTCGACACTGGCAGCCAGGCGCTGCCCTTCGCCGAAACCCGCCGTGGCGACCTGCGCCTGGTGTTTGCCGACATGGACCTGGCGCCATGGCTGCCCTATCTGCCAGCCAGCCTGCCGCTGCGCCTGCAGCGCGGCCGGCTGGGCAGCGACCTGCAGCTGCAGTTTGAGGTGCCGCCGCAGGGCCCGCCCACGGTTGCCGTCAAAGGCAGCATCCGCCTGCGTGATCTGGCCGTCACCGAACCCGGTGGTGCACCACTGGCCGCCTGGCAGGCCCTGTCGCTCGATCTGCAGGATGTGCAGCCGCTGGCCCGCCAGGTGGTGCTGGGCCCGATGACCATCGACGGCCTGGTGCTGAACCTGTCGCGCGACGCCCAGGGCCGCCTGAACCTGCAGCGCCTGCTGGCAGCTGGCAGTGCGGCGGCGGCACCCGCCGGGCCGATCACGCCCATCGTGCCCACCGTGCCCACCGTGCCCATCACGCCGATCACGTCCATCGCGCCCACCAGTCCCGCCCCGCGCGGCCAGCTCGCCACCCCGGCATCCGCTCCTGCCGCTGCCGCTGCCGCTGCCGCTGCCCCTGCCACGGCACCGGCTGCAGGGGCCTGGCAGCTGGGCCTGGCCAGCCTGCAGATCAACGGTGCGCAGCTGCGCTGGCGCGACGACAGCCTGCGGCCGGCCACTGCCTACACGCTGGCCGACCTGTCGCTGCAGGCACAGGCACTGCGCTGGCCGGCACCCACGCCGGTGCCGGTGGCCCTGCGGACCGTGCTGCACCAAGGCGGCGCCGCCGGCCCGGTGGCGGCCACCTTGGCCGCATCCGGGCAGGTGACCGACCAGCAGGCCACGCTGGCCGCCACACTGGGCAATCTGGATCTGGCCATGCTGGCGCCTTACACCGCTGCGGTGCTGAAGCCGCGCATGTCGGGCCAGCTGGCCGCCAAGGCCAGCCTGCGCTGGGCCGCTGCACCCGCCGCGCTGGCCATCCAAGTGGACGAGGCCACGCTGCAGAACCTGCGGCTGCACGACGGCGCCAGTCGCCAGGCGCCGATGCTGGCCGGGCTGAAGCAGCTGCAGCTGCGCAGCATGGCAGTGGACCTGGTGGCTCAGCAGGTGGCCGTGGGCAGCCTGCGCATCGACCAGCCCACCGCGCAGGTGCACCGGCTGGCCGATGGCCAGATCGACCTGGCGCCCTGGTTTCCAACGCCAAGCCCCGTGGCTGCGCCCCTCGACGCCCGGCCTCGGCCAGCCCCGTATCCCGCCAACGCCACCGCTACCGCCCCGGCTGCGGCCCCGGCCACAGCCACAGCCACAGCCACAGCCACAGCCCCAGCCACAGCCACAGCCACAGCCACAGCCACAGCCACGTCCCAGGCCCAGGCCCAGGCCCGGGCCGCAGCCAGCCCTGCCTGGCGGGTGGCGCTGAAAGACCTGGCGCTGCAAGGCGGCCGTGTCGCGTGGACCGATGCCGCCGCCGGCCCGGCTGGCCAGCCGCTGCGCGCCGAACTCTCCGGTCTGAAGATCCAGCTGCAGGGCCTGGATTGGCCCGCCGCCGCCAAGGCCGCGCTGCCGCGCCTGCAGTTGCAGGCCAGCGTGGGGGCGCCCGCCGCACCAGGCACGGCGGCCACGCGCGGCCGCATCGACTGGAACGGCCGCGTCGGCCTGGCGCCGCTGCAGGCCGACGGCCGCCTGCAGCTCGACCGCCTGCCGGCCCACCTGTTCACACCCTATGCCGGCAATGCACTGCCGGCGGCGCTGCTGCATGCCGATGCCAGTTTGTCGGCGCAGGTGCGCGCGCTGTCCACGCCTGCTGGCTGGCAAGTCAGCAGCAACGGCGACGTGCAGATCACCGAGCTGATGCTGCACACCCGCCCGGGGCCGGGCGATGCGGCCGGCAGCGAGCTGCTGCGCTGGGAATCCCTGGCGCTGCAAGGCCTGACCGTGGTGCTGCGGCCGCCGGACAAGCCGCAGGTGCAAGTGCGCGAACTGGCGCTGACCGATTTCTACAGCCGCCTGACCATCACCGAGCAAGGCCGCTTCAACCTGCAAGACATGGCGGCGGCCGAGCCAGCTGCGGGCGCATCGGCGGTGGGCACGCCGCCAGCGGTGGCGATTGCTACAGCGGCGCGGGCACCCTCACCCGCACCCGCATCCGCATCCGCAGCCGCAGCCGCAGCCACCCCCGCAGACAGCAGCGCGCCACCCGCCACCACCACCGCCAACAGCAGCCTGCCGATCGACCTGGTGCTGGGCCAGACCACGCTGCGCAATGGCCGCATCGACTTCAGCGACCGCTTCGTGCGCCCCAACTACAGCGCCCGGCTGACCGAGCTGAACGGGTCGGTCGGCACCATCCGCTCGGGCACGCGCGAGATGGCCAGCATCAGCCTGCGCGGGCGGGCGGCCGACACCGCGCTGCTCGACATCAGCGGCCAGATCAACCCCACGGTGCAGCCGCTGGCGCTCGACATCCGCGCCAAGGCCACCGATCTGGAGCTGGCGCCGCTGTCGCCCTACGCCGGCAAATACGCCGGTTATGCCATCGCGCGCGGCAAGCTCAGCATGGACGTGGCCTACAAGATCGACGCCGACGGCAAGCTCGACGCGAAGAACCAGGTGGTGTTGAACCAGCTCACCTTCGGCGAGCGGGTGGAATC
>JBBRJU010000139.1:0-6302 GCA_038218895.1 Burkholderiales bacterium | reverse complement strand
GGGCGTGCCGGCCTGGACGGTGCCGGCCTGCTGGCCGGCCTGGCAGCGCTGCCGCTGGCCAACGCCCCGGGCACGGCATTCCGCTATGGCTACAGCACCGACGTGCTGGGCCTGGTGGTCGAGGCGATCGACGGTGTGCCGCTGGCCACCGCGCTGCAGCGCCGCTTGTTCGGCCCGCTGGGCATGCGCCACACCAGTTTCGAGATTGCCGGCGGCGACGCGCTGGCCACCGCCTTTGCCGACGACGGGGCCTGGCATGCTGCGGTCGCGCCCATCGGTCAGCGCCAGGCCGGCGCTGCGTGGATGGACAGTGGCGGTGGCGGGCTGGTCAGCACGCTCGACGACTATGCCGCATTCGCGCGGATGCTGGCCGATGGCGGGGTGGTCGCTGGCGTGGCGGGTGGAGCGGCGCGTGGCCAGCGCCTGCTGTCCGAGCGCCTGTTTGCCGAACTGTCACGCAACCAGCTGGCCGACGGTGTGGATGGCCCCGCCGGCTACACCGGCCCGGGCTTCGGTTTCGGCCTGGGCCTGGCGGTGCGCCATGACTGGGGCCCGTCGGCCATGCCCTGCACCGCGGGTGAGCTCACCTGGTCGGGCATCAGCGGCACGGCGCTGTTCGTGCAACCCAAGGTGCGCTGGTTTGCACTGTTGATGAGCGCCAACATGGCCAGCCGCATGATGGCGCGCATGGCCTTGCGCCGGGCGCTGGCGGCCTGATGGCGCAGTAGTCTTGCGCACGGCTGTTCAGCCCGCCTCGCGGGTGGGCAGGGCTTGCTGCGCCACGCGGCAGAACTGCTGCAACCCGGCATCGTGGTCCCAGCGCTCCACCAGCGCCTGCCTCGGCCCGCTGTCTGCCACCCGGATCAGGTTGACTGAATTGCCGGCGTCCACCCGCACCCGGCTGCTGAGCGCCGTGCCCGCCTGCACCACCCACAGCACCGGCCCTGGCGCTGCGCCCAACCCGGGGGCTGGCAGCGGCAACAGGAACGGCAGGTGGATGTGGCCGCCCAGCACCATGTCGGCACCGGCCGCGCGCCACTGCTGCACCGCGTCTGCGTGGCCGTGCAGCAGGTTTTTGCGGTCTTGCGCGCGGGTCACTGCCACCGGCTGGTGCACCATCACCAACTTCCATTGCTGCGGGTCGGCCCGGGCCAGGCGCTGGGCGACCCGTTGGATCTGCGCTGCGGACACCTCGCCATCGGCATGGCGCCACCAGCGGGTGGTGTTCACTGCCAGCACCAGCACCGGGGGGCTGTCGAATTCGGGCTCCAGCACCGGGCCGAAGGCGCGCTGGTAGCGGGCATAGGGCTGCAGCAGGCGCTGCGCCAGGTTGAACAGCGGGATGTCATGGTTGCCGGGCACTGCCAGCACCGTGGGCACCTGCAGGCGGTCGACAAAGGCCCGCGCGGCGGCAAATTGCGCGGCCGTGGCGCGCTGGGTGATGTCGCCCGACAGCAGTAATACGTCGGGCCGCTGTGCCGCTACCAGTTGTTCCAGCGCCGCCACGACCGGTACTTGCTCGGTGCCGAAGTGCGGGTCGGAGACTTGCAGCAGCAGGGTCATGCCACCTGCCGCTCGGGCGCTGGCGTGGCAGGGCGGATCAATTGCAGTGCGGTGGGCGACACGCTGAACTGCAGCGGCAGGCGCAGATACCGAATCTCGCCGTCGGTCGCCACTTTCACGCTGCGCCGGCCCCAGCTGCGCGGCGCCAGCACCGTCAGGCGCGGGCAGCCGAAGTTGATCACCTGATCGGCCTCGCCCAGGCGGCCGAGCGCGCCGCGCAGCAGCAAGCCCAGCAATGCCAGCCGGCCCACCGGCCGCAGAGCCACCACCGCCAGCCCACCAGCGTCGATGGCCTGCGCCTGCGGCAGCCCGGCTTGCTCCATCTGCAGGGCGTTGTTGCCGACAAACAAGGTGGGTGTGCGCAGCATGCGCCGGCTGCCGTGCACGTCGATGTCCAGGCGCAGGTTGCGGTGGCCGCGCAGCATGGTCATCAGCCCGGCGCCGATGGCCACCAGCCGGCTGCGGCCGAGCTGTCGCTTCCAGGCCTCACGGTCTTCCAGCAGCTTGGGGTAGAGGCCCAGGCTGGCGTTGACCAAAAAAACCTGGCCGTTGACCAGGCCCACCTGCACCGGCTGCGCCTGCGCGGTCAGCAGCAATTGCATGGCTGCCTGCGGGTCGGCCGGGATGCCGTGGGTGCGGCTGAAGTAGTTGAACGTGCCCTGGGGCAGCACGCCGAAGTCGCAGCCGCTGCCTAGCGTGGCCTGGGCAACGGTGTTGATGGTGCCGTCGCCCCCGGCGGCGACCACCACGCCACCATCGGCGCGCGCTGACTGCACCGCCTGGCGGGCGATGTCGCCCAGGCGGTGCGGGTCTTCCACCCGCAGCAGATGCACCACCCGCCCCGCAGCGGCGCAGGCCTCGGTGATGGTGTGGGCAATGGCGTCTGCGCTGCCTTGCCCGGCGCCGATGTTGAACACGATGTACAGCGGTGCAGCCATGGCAGATCAAGTGCTGATGATGGGTGCAGCAAGCAACCGGCTGGCGCCGTGGTGCACCGCAGCGCTGGTGGCCGCCCGGGCACAGGCTGCCCGCTCTGGCACAGACTGCCGTCTGCGCAGTTGCGGCTTGCCGGCCGCGCTGGTCTGGCCGCGCATGCGCGACCGGCGCGCACGCGCTCATCGTGTCATGCGCGCTCAGCCTGCCTTCTTGGCGTAGGCATTGCACCAGCCCTTGGCGGCGACCCGACGTCCGGCGAACAGCGGGCAGGGGCCAGCTGCGTCGCCGGGCAGGCCGGCATAGAGCGCGCAGTTGGCGCAGGCCTGCCCCGGCTGGTGCTTGGGGTTGTTGGCCGCCACCACCTGGCTGGAGTCCGCGTGGTAGGCCAGTGCCGCCACCGACGGGTCGGCCGGGTCGACCATCGGCAGACCCGCGCTGGCCGCGCCGGGCGCGGGCGCCGTGGCCGAGGGCATCGTGGTGGCCTCGGGGGCGGGTGTGGGGGCGGCCATCGGCGCCGGGGTCGGGGCGGGTGTGGGCGCCGGCTCGGCCGCAGTCGGCGCGGCTGGCTCGGGGTTCTTAGAGCAGGCGGCCAGCAGGGCCATGCCGCCCATGGGCAGCAGCAGACCGAAGCGCCGGCGCTGAAGGTGCTGGAGGGAGATCGGGCGAACAGTGGGGGTCATGGTGGTTCTTCCGGGGCGGGTTGCACACAGGGGCGCAGCCGGTGCCCGACCGGCTTCGCCGCAGCCGCTGCCCGTGCTGGATGCGCCCGGGTCGACGGCTTTGGATCAAAGTTGCCCAACAGGGTCGAAGTTGCCAAACAGGCTCCAGGGAGACTCTAGGCCGGTGGCCAGACGGCCGCTGTCCGCCTGCAGGCCCTGCGCCTGTCGGACAACAGGCCATGGTGCCCACGCTGCTCCCACGCTTCCACGCTTCCACGCTCCCACGCACCGGCGTACCGGCGCGCTGGCGCGCTGACCACGGGATGTGTGGGGGTGTGGGGCGAATCTGGGGCGGGTGTGGGGCGGGTGTGGGGCGGGTGTGGGGCGCCGCACCGACCTGGGCCGCAAAGCACGGCAGGCTGCCGAATCCACCCAAGCAGGATCCGCCATGCAACGCAGCCACCCCGACCGCCACCCTGACCACCACCCTGACGGTCGGCCCGGCCCCCATGCCGACCACACCCCGGACAGCGAGCCCGCAGCCAACCGCACCAGCACCGGCACGCTGCATGTGGCGAAGGGCCCCACCGCGCCCGGCACGGCACCCTCACCGCCCGGCGAGGGTCTGCAGCTGCCGTTGCCCCATGAGCAGGACCAGTCCACCGGCAGTGCGGACGAAGCGCCGCGTGACATCATGCAGCAGGCCAAGCGCGACCTGGACGCGGGCCTGGTCGATACCGACATGCGCGCCACCGCTGGCATGGATGCCGAGCGCCGGCGCCGCTTGGTGCCTGGCCCTGGCGGCGTGCCACCCAAGCCCCGCTGATCCCGCGACAGCCTTCCACAGTCCGCCACAGTGCGCCACAGTGCGCCACAGTGCGCCACAGTGCGCCGCCGCACCGACGCGGCGGCGTCGTCAGGTCAGGATCGGGCTTGCCGGTCTGGTGCCCGGCTCCTTCGCCAGGACAGCCCATGCAGATCGATCCCCAGGCCACCGCCGCGCTGACCCACGTCGCCAGCCTGATCAAGTCCGTTCCGGTCGCGATGCTCACCACCTTGGGTGGCGACGGCACGCTCGACAGCCGGCCCATGGCCCTGTTGGCCATGGACGGCGTCGGCGCGCTGTGGTTCTTCACGGATCTGCGGGCGACCAAGCTGCAGCATCTGCAGGCGCTGAACCTGTCCTTCAGCGACCCCGGCCACGGCACCTATGTGTCGCTGGCGGGGCAGGGCGAGGTCAGCACCGACCGCGTCCGCATCCAGCAGCTGTGGACGGCGGCAGCCAAGCCCTGGTTTCCAGACGGGCCGACGTCGGCCAACCTGGCGCTGCTGAAGATCACGCCCGACGCGGCTGACTACTGGGACGCACCGCGCAGCACCATGGTGCGCGCGTTCGGCCTGCTGGCGTCGGTGGTGGCAGGCAGGCCGATGGCGCTGGGCACACATGGATCGCATGACGGGCTGACCGAGCGGACGGACTGATCCCGTTAGGGTTGGGGCCGGCAGGGCAGGGCGACCTTGCCCGGGCGCGGGCAGCAGTGGCGGGCGACAATCTTCGGCTGCCAGCCCTCGCCCTTGCCGTGTCCACTGCCACCCCCCGCACCGAATACGGTCTCGACGCCAAGCCGCTGACCGCCTACCGCCCGCACTGGGCGAAGCGCTTCGGTACCGCCCCTTACCTGCCCACCAGCCGCGCCGAGATGGACGCGCTGGGCTGGGACAGTTGCGATGTGGTCATCGTCACCGGCGACGCCTATGTCGACCACCCCAGTTTCGGCATGGCAGTGGTGGGCCGGGTGCTGGAGGCGCAGGGCTTTCGCGTCGGCATCATCGCCCAGCCCGATTGGCACAGTGCCGCGCCGTTTGCCGCGCTGGGCGCGCCGACCCTGTTCTTCGGCGTGGCCGCTGGCAACATGGATTCGATGATCAACCGCTACACCGCCGACCGGCGCGCGCGCAGCGACGACGCTTACACCCCTGGCGGCGCGCCCGACAAGCGACCCGACCGGGCCAGCCTGGTCTACACCCAGCGCTGCCGCGAGGCCTTCGGCGATGTGCGCATCCTGCTGGGCGGCATCGAGGCCAGCCTGCGCCGCATCGCCCACTACGACTACTGGCAAGACAAGGTGCGTCGCTCCATCCTGGTGGACGCGCAGGCCGACCTGCTGTTGTACGGCAATGCCGAGCGTGCGCTGGTGGAGGTGGCCCACCGCCTGGCCGCCGGCGAGCCGGTGCACAACATCACCGATGTGCGTGGCACCGCCTTCCTGCGGCGCGATGGCGACCCCAGCGCCGCCGGCTGGTTTCAGATCGACAGTACGGAGGTCGACCTGCCTGGCCGCATCGACGACCACATCAACCCCTACCAGACCACCAGCGAGGCGGCAGCCAGCCAGGGCACGGCCTGTGCCAAGGATGCGGCGACCGCCGGCACACCCGCGCCTGGCGCGCCGCAACCGATCCAGATCGTGCGCAGCGGCCGGGTGGTGATGCCCGCGCGTGCGCGCACGGTGATCCGCCTGCCCAGCTTCGAGCAGGTGAAGCGCGATCCGGTGCTCTATGCCCATGCCAACCGGGTGCTGCACCTGGAAACCAACCCCGGCAACGCGCGCGCGCTGGTGCAGGCGCATGACGTGGGCGGCAAGCCACGCGACGTGTGGATCAACCCGCCGCCGGTGCCGCTGACCACGCCCGAGATGGACCATGTGTTCGGCTTGCCGTATGCGCGCAACCCGCACCCCAGCTATGCCGACAGCCAGGGCAGCCACGACGGGTCGACCCGGATCCCAGCCTGGGAGATGATCCGCTTCAGCGTGAACATCATGCGTGGCTGCTTCGGTGGCTGCAGCTTCTGCTCCATCACCGAGCACGAGGGCCGCATCATCCAGAGCCGCAGCGAGGCGTCGGTGCTGCGCGAGATCGAGGACATGCGCGACAAGGTGCCGGGCTTCACCGGCGTGGTCAGTGACCTGGGCGGCCCCACCGCCAACATGTACCGCCTGCGCTGCAAGAGCACCGCCATCGAGCGCGCCTGCCGCAAGCCCAGCTGCGTGTACCCCGGCATCTGCCCGAACCTGGGCACCGACCATGCGCCGCTGATCAGCATGTACCGCCGCGCCCGCGCGCTGCCCGGGGTGTAGAAGG
>JBBRJU010000138.1:0-6364 GCA_038218895.1 Burkholderiales bacterium | reverse complement strand
GGGCGCTGGCGCCGCCGGGAACAGCGCCGCCGGGGCGCCGGCGGATGTGGTGGGCGGGGTGGGTGTGGTGGGTGTGGTGGCCAAAGCGGGCGATCAGCCGAACACCGCCGCCAGCGCGGCGCCGGGGTCGTCGGCGCGCATGAACGCCTCACCGACCAGGAAGGCCTGCACGCCGGCGGCGCGCATGCGCTGCACATCGGCGCGGCCGCCGATGCCCGATTCCGTCACCAGCAACTTGCCGTCCGGCAGGCGCGGCAGCAGGCCCAGCGTGGTGTCGAGCGTCACGTCGAAGGTCTTGAGGTTGCGGTTGTTGATGCCCAGCAGCGGAGTCTTGAGCCGCAGCGCGCGGTCGAGCTCGTCGCCGTCATGCACTTCCACCAGCACGTCCAGGCCCAAGGCGATGGCGCAGGCCTCCAGCTCGGCCATCTGCCCGTCCGACAGGCAGGCAGCGATCAGCAGGATGCAGTCTGCCCCCATCGCCCTGGCTTCGAGCACCTGGTAGGGGTCGACCATGAAATCCTTGCGCAGCACCGGCAGGGTACATGCGGCCCGCGCCTGACGCAGGAAATCGGCATGGCCCTGGAAGAACTGGGCGTCGGTCAGCACGCTCAGGCAGGCCGCACCGTGGCGGGCGTAGCTGGCGGCGATCTCGGCGGGCATGAAGTGCGCGCGGATCACGCCTTTGCTGGGGCTGGCTTTCTTGATTTCGGCAATCACCGCCGGCTTGTCGGCGGCCAGCATGGCGTGCAGCGCGGCGGCAAAGCCGCGTGGCGCATCCTGCGCAGCGGCCTGGTCGCGCAGCGCTGCTTCGCCCACCCGGGCGCGGGCTGCCGCCACCTCCAGGTGTTTGACAGCGACGATCTGATCGAGGATGTTGCTCATGGCGGGCCTCTGTGCTGCGCACTGCGGAAATCAGCCTGGCGGCGCATCGGTGGGCTCATGCGCTGGCCAGCGCCTTGCTGCGGTCGACAAACTGGTGCATGCGCGCCAGCGCCTGGCCCGAGGCCAGCGCCTGGCGCGCCAGCGCCACGCCGTCGGCCATGCTGGCGGCCACGTTGGCGGCGTACAGCGCCACGCCGGCGTTCAGGATGACGATGTCGCGCGCCGGGCCGGGCTCGTTGTGCAGCACCGCAAGCAACAGTGCCTTGCTCTGTGCCACGGTCTCCACCTTCAGTGACCGGCCGCTGGCCATGGTGAGGCCGAAGTCCTCGGGGTGGATCTCGTACTCGCGGATGCCGCCGTCCTTGTACTCGCCGACCATGGTGGCCGCGCCCAGCGACACCTCGTCCAGCCCGTCGCGGCCGTAGACCACCAGCGCATGCTCGGCGCCCAGGCGCTGCAGCGCACGCACCTGGATGCCGACCAGGTCGGGGTGGAACACACCCATCAGGATGTTGGGCGCGTCGGCCGGGTTGGTCAAAGGGCCCAGGATGTTGAAGATCGTGCGCACACCCAGTTCACGCCGCACCGGCCCCACGTTCTTCATCGCCGGGTGGTGGTTGGGCGCGAACATGAAGCCGATGCCGGTGTCGGCAATGCAGCGTGAAATTGCCAGCGGGCTCAGCGTCATCGGCACGCCCAGGGCTTCCAGCACATCGGCGCTGCCGCTCTTGCTGGAAACACTGCGGTTGCCATGCTTGCTGACGCGCGCGCCCGCCGCCGCAGCCACGAACATGCTGCAGGTGCTGATGTTGAAGGTGTGCGAGCCGTCGCCGCCGGTGCCGACGATGTCGACCAGGTGGGTGCGGTCGGCCACGTGCACCTTGGTGGAGAACTCGCGCATCACCTGCGCGGCGGCGGTGATCTCGCCGATGGTCTCTTTCTTCACGCGCAGGCCGGTCAGCAACGCGGCCATCATCACCGGCGACATCTCGCCACCCATGATGCGGCGCATCAGTGCCAGCATCTCGTCGTGGAAGATCTCGCGGTGCTCGATGGCACGGGTCAGGGCTTCGGTGTCGGTGATCGGCATGGGGCAGCCTCGGGTTCGCAAGTTCAATGCAGGATGACGCGCAGCACCTGCACGGCCTGGCGGATCTGGTCGCTGGCCACGTCGAGGTGGGTGACCAGCCGCAGGCGCTGACCGCCGGTCAGCAGCACGCCCTGCGCCGCCGCGCGCCGCACCGCAGCAGCACCATCGATGGCCGGGGCCAGATCGAGAAAGACGATGTTGGTGTCGGGCGCCACCACCGCCACGCCGGGCAGGCCGGCCAGCCCTTCGGCCAACTGGTGGGCGTTGGCATGGTCGACAGCCAGGCGCTCGACATGGTGCGTCAGCGCATGGTCGGCCGCCGCCGCCAGCACGCCGGCCTGGCGCAGGCCGCCGCCCAGCATCTTGCGATGGCGCCGCGCGCGGGCGATCAGCGCGGCCGAGCCGACCAGGGCCGAGCCCACCGGTGCACCCAGGCCCTTGCTGAAGCAGACCGAGACGCTGTCGTACAAGCCGGCCATGGCCCGCGCCGCCGCCCAGGCATCACCGCCATGCTGCGGCGCAGTGGCCACGGCGGCATTGAACAGGCGCGCGCCGTCCAGGTGCGTGGCCAGGCCGTGCTGGCGCGCCAGTGCGGTGGCCGCCTGCTGCCAGTCCAGCGGCATCACCCGGCCGCCAAAGGTGTTCTCCAATGCCAGCAGCCGGGTGCGGGCAAAGTGCAGGTCATCGGGCTTGATGGCGGCGGCAATGTCGCCCAGCGCCAGCGTGCCGTCGGCCTGGTGCGCAATCGGCTGCGGCTGGATGCTGCCCAGCACCGCTGCGCCGCCACCCTCGTACTTGAAGGTGTGGGCGTGCTGGCCGACCAGGTATTCATCCCCGCGGCCGCAATGCGCCATCAGCGCGCACAGGTTGCTCTGCGTGCCGGTGGGCATGAACAGCGCCGCCTCCTTGCCCAACAGGCTGGCGATGCGCGCCTGCAGCGCGTTGACGGCCGGGTCGTCGCCGAACACGTCGTCACCCACCTCAGCGGTGGCCATGGCCGCGCGCATGGCCGGCGTGGGCCGGGTGACGGTGTCGCTGCGCAGATCGACGGTGGCCATGGGGTCGGTTTGCGTGCTCAAAAACGGCCCAGGTTCAGAAAGTTGCGCAGCATCGCATGGCCATGCTCCGACAGGATGGACTCGGGGTGGAACTGCACACCTTCCAGCGGGGCATCGGTGCCGGCCAGGTCGCGGTGGCGCACGCCCATGATCTCGCCGTCTTCGCTGGTGCTGGTGATCACCAGGTCCGCCGGGCAGGTGGCCCGCTCGATCACCAGCGAGTGGTAGCGGACCACGCTGAACGCTTTCGGCAGGCCCAGGTACACGCCCTGCTGGTCGGTGCTGAGGGTGCTGGCCTTGCCGTGCATCTGCTGCTGTGCCCGCACGATGTTGCCGCCCAGCGCCGCGCCGATGCTCTGGTGGCCCAGGCACACGCCCAGGATCGGCAGCTTGCCCAGCAGCGCACGCACCGCCGGCACGCAGACACCGGCCTCGGCTGGCGAGCAGGGGCCGGGCGACAGCACCAGGTGGCTGGGTTGCAGCGCGGCAATCTCGGCCGGGGTGATGGCGTCGTTGCGGACCACCTGGACGTCCTGCCCCAGCTCGCCGAAGTACTGCACCAGGTTGAAGGTGAAGCTGTCGTAGTTGTCGATCATCAAGAGCATGTCTGCCCCCGCTTGCGTTGCGCCACTCCGCCCGAGGGGGGCGCGCCAGTCTTGCGGCGGCTCGGTGCATGTCGCATCTCAGAACCCCTCTTCCACCAGTTCGGCCGCCCGGATCAGCGCGCGCGCCTTGTGCTCGGTCTCCCGCCACTCCATCTCGGGCACGCTGTCGGCCACCACGCCGGCTGCGGCCTGCACGTACAGCGTGCTGTTCTGGACGATGCCGGTGCGGATGGCGATCGCCACGTCCATGTCGCCGGCAAAGCTCAGGTAGCCGCAGGCACCGCCGTAGATGCCGCGCTTGACGGGTTCCAGCGCGTCGATGATCTGCATCGCGCGGATCTTCGGCGCGCCGGTCAGTGTGCCGGCCGGGAACGTGGCGCGCAGCACGTCCATGTTGCTCATGCCGTCTTTCAGCATGCCTTCGACATTGCTGACGATGTGCATCACGTGCGAATAGCGTTCCACCGCAAAGGCCTCGGTCACGTGTACCGAGCCGGTCTTGGCGATGCGGCCGATGTCGTTGCGCGCCAGGTCGATCAGCATCAGGTGCTCGGCGCGCTCTTTCGGGTCGGCCAGCAGGTCGGCCTCGGTGGCCTTGTCATGCGCTGGGGAAGTGCCGCGCGGGCGGGTGCCGGCCAGCGGGCGGATGGTGATCTTGTCGCCCTCGGGCGTGCGTTCATGCCGCACCAGGATCTCGGGCGACGCGCCAACCACCTGGAAATCACCGAAGTCGTAGAAGTACATGTACGGGCTGGGGTTCAGGCTGCGCAGTGCCCGGTACAGGCTCAGCGGGCTTTCGGTGTAGCGCTTCTTCAGCCGCTGGCCGATCTGCACCTGCATCATGTCGCCGGCGGCGATCAGCTCCTTGCTCTGCAGCACGGCAGCGATGTAGTCGTCCTTGCGGAATTCACGCTCCACCGGGTGCGACGGCCCGCGCTTGACCGGCGGCGCGGTAACGGAATAGCGCAGCTTGTCGCCCAGTTCGGCCAGCCGGCGCTTGGCGCTGAAGTAGGCCTCGGGTACCTGGGGGTCGGCGTAGACGATCAGGTACAGCCGGCCCGACAGGTTGTCGATCACCGCCAGTTCTTCGGTCTGCAGCAGCAGGATGTCGGGCGTGTCGAGCCCGCCGGGCTTGACCTTGCCGGCCAGCTTGGGCTCCATGAAGCGCACCGCGTCGTAGCCGAAGTAACCGGCCAGGCCGCCGCAAAAGCGCGGCAGCCCGGGCCGCAGCGCCACCTTGAAGCGGGCCTGGTAGGCGGCGATGAAATCCAGCGGATTGCCGGTGTCGCGTTCCACCACCGCGCCGTCGGTCAGTACCTCGGTCAGCGCGCCGTCGGTGGTGGCGCTGGCGCGCAGCAGGGTGCGCGCGGGCAGGCCGATGAAGCAATAGCGGCCAAAGCGCTCACCCCCCACCACCGATTCCAGCAAGAAACTGTTGGGCGCGCCACCGGCCAGCTTCAGGTACAGGCTGAGCGGGGTTTCCAGGTCGGCAAAGGCCTCGCTCAACAGCGGAATGCGGTTGAAGCCCTGGGCGGCCAGGCTCTTGAATTCAAGTTCGGTGATCACGGTGCACAACTCCTGGGGAGCCCGGTGCGCGGTCGCCATGCAGGGCGTCGGGGCGCGGGCCGGGCGGTGCTGATGTCAGCGGTGCGGGCGGTGCAGCATGGGTGCGCGCCACCCGGTGGCGGGGCCTGCAGCGGCTGTCAGCGGCGCGGGCTCAGCCCGGCTGCTGTGGCGCGCTGCGGCCAGTCAGACCGAGGCGGTGCAGCGTCGCCAGGGCCAGGCTCCCCGGTCAGACGACCTTGTGCTCCGATAACGCGTGATGAACATCAAATCAGTGTAGCAGTGGGTCAGATGTGTCAATTGAGTCAGAGGGTCAGACACGCCAGCCCGATCAGCAGGCGGGGGGCGCGAGGGCGGGGGGCGTGACGGCGGGCAGCCCCGGCCAGGCCAGCGCGTCCAGGCGGTCGATCACCGCGTCGGGCCGGGCCTCTGCCGCCGGCCGGCCGTGGTTGTAGCCATAGCCGACCAGCACCACCGGGCAACCGGCGGCACGCGCCGCCCGGGCGTCGTTGCTGCTGTCGCCCAGCATCAGCGTGGCCGCTGGCAGCGTGCCCAGCACACGGCAGGTTTCCAGCAGCGGCAGCGGGTCGGGCTTCTTGCGGGCGAAGGCGTCCCCGCCAAACACATGCAGGAAGAAGCCGCTCAGCCCCTTGGCTGCCAGCAGCGGCCGTGCAAAGGCGGTGGGCTTGTTGGTCAGGCAGGCCAGGCGCAACCCGGCGGACTGCAGCCGCTGCAACCCGGCCACCACGCCCGGGTAGACCGCCGCATGGTGGCCATTGATGGCCAGATAGTGGCGCTGGTAGGCCGCCCAGGCGGCTTGCTGCAGCGCGGGGTCGGCACCCACTTCAGCCAGGGTGCTGCGGATCAGGTGCGCGCTGCCCTTGCCCACAGTGCGTTCGATGAAGGCCCGGCTGACCGCCGGCAGGCGCAACCCGGCCAGTACAGCGTTGAGGGCGGCATCAAAATCACCGACGGTGTCGACCATCGTGCCGTCGAGGTCGACGATGGCGGCTTGCAGCGGTGTGCGCGCGAAGGGCATGGGCATGGCGTGATCATGGCGCAGGCATGGCAGACCCGCCGCCGTCCTGCAGGCGCGCGCCGCAGCGACAATCTGCAGATGATCCGTCAAGCCCTCTGCATTCCCGCGCCCGGGCGCCGCCCTGCCC
>JBBRJU010000137.1:0-6378 GCA_038218895.1 Burkholderiales bacterium | reverse complement strand
GTGCCTGCCGAAGGGTCGGGCCTCTGGCCCGTCGCGGCCTGCCAGGACGCCGCAGGCGCTTCGGAGGGGGGTCATTCCGCCGGGCGCAGCTTCTTTACTTCGGCGTCGGTCGGCTGGAAATTGGCGCCGTCGAGGTAGGTGTAGTCGACCATCGTGCCGCGGCCCTTGTCGTTCTTGGTCCTGCCGACAAAGGCACCCATGGTGCTCTGGTTGTCCTGCGGGCGGTAGATGGCACGGCCGAAAGGCGTCATCACCTCCAGGCCCTTGAAGGCGGCGATCAGCTTTTCAGTGTCGGTGCTCTTGGCCTTGGTGATGCCGGCAGCCAGGCTCTTGATGGCCGCGTAGCCCACCACCGAGCCAAGGCGCGGGTAATCATTGAACTTGCGGTGGTAGGCCAGGTAGAAGGCCTTGTGCTCGGGCGTCTGGATGCCGTACCAGGGGTAGCCGGTGACGATCCAGCCGTTGGGCGTTTCGTCCTTCAGCGGGTCGAGGTATTCCGGCTCGCCGGTCAGCATGCTCACCACCTCGCGGCCCTGGAACAGGCCGCGGGTATTGCCCTCGCGCACGAACTTGGCGAGATCGGCCCCGAACAGCACGTTCATGATCGCGTCGGGCTTGGCATCGGCCAGCGCCTGCACCACGCTGCCGGCGTCCAGCTTGCCCAGCGGCGGCGCCTGCTCGGCAACAAACTCCACATCGGGCTGGGCCGCCTTCAGCAGCGCCTTGAAGGTGGCCGCCGCGCTCTGCCCGTATTCATAGTTGGGGTAGACGATGGCCCAGCGCTTTTTCTTCAGCTTGGCCGCCTCGGGCACCAGCATGGCCGATTGCATGTAGGTGCTGGGCCGCAGCCGGTAGGTGTAGCGGTTGCCGTTGCCCCAGACGATCTTGTCGGTCAGCGGCTCGCTGGCCAGATAGAAAAATTTCTTCTGCTTGGCAAAGTCGGTCAGCGCCAGGCCGATGTGGCTGAGAAACGCACCGGTCAGCACGTCGACCCGTTCACGCGACACCAGCTCTTCGGCGGCGCGCACCGCATCGCCCGGGTTGCCGTTGTCGTCACGGGTGATCAGTTCGACCTTGCGGCCCAGCAGGCCGCCGGCGGCGTTGATCTCTTCGACCGCCAGTTCCATGCCCTTCTTGTAGGGCTCCAGAAACGCCGGCTGCGCCTTGTAGCTGTTGACCTCGCCGATCTTGATGGGCCCGCCCTGGGCGCGGGCTGCGGTGGTGACGGTGGCACCGCCCAGGGCTGTCAGCGCAGCCAGGGCGGCCAGAAAGTGCTTGCGGTTCATGTGGGGTTCCTCAAAGTGGACGTGAGACGGCAACCATGGCGGGTGGCTGCTCAGCGCAGGCCGTCCACACCCTGAATTTCATGCACCTGCAGGCCGCCGATGCGCGGCAGCGGCCGGCCGCTGTCGGTGACGGCCACGGCCACGACGATCTCATTGGCGCGTGGTGCGTCGCTGATGCGGGCCTCGATGGCATCGAAGTGGCTGCGCACGAAGGTGGCATCCTTGTGGCCCAGCGGCACGTCCACTGCGGTGCCGACGCCGCCCTGCTTCTTGGCGCTGGGCACCAGGGCGGCGCCCTTGTCCACGGCCCGGCGCAGCGGCGCACCCAGCTTCGGGTGCAGGATGGCGGCGGCGTGCTCCAGCTCACCCGCCTCGCCGACAATGGCGGCCTTGCCGTAGCTCTGGGCCTGCGCCGGCGTGATGCCCAGGGCCTCGACACACTGCTGGCCCAGCAGCGCACCCAGTTCTTCGCCGATGGTGATCAGCGCGTCCAGGTGTTCTTCGTAGCGGCCGGCATACGGATTGGCAATCACCGCCATGGCGAGCGCGCGGCGGGTGGGCGGGTTCACGGCACGCCCCATCTCGCGGTGGGTTTCATCCACCTGCACCACCAGCTTGCGCACGTAACTGGGAACAATCTGGCTCATCGCATGGCACTCCGTTTCATGGGCATCAAGGCCACGCGAGCAGACGCCGCAGAACCGGCTTCGCCGGGCCACTGGCGTTGCCCCCTTGAGGGGGAAGCGCCGCAGGCGCTACGGGGGTGGGTCATCGCAAGCCGTCCCATCTGGTGATGGCGTCTGCCGCCAGGCCGCCGACGCGGGCATGCACCCGCGGCCCGCAACTCATCGCCAGGATCAGCACCATCTCGTCGGCACGGGGCGCGCCAGGCACACGCACTTCCATCGCGTCGAAATGGCTGCGCACATAGCTGGCGTTGATGTGGGTCAGCGGCACATCCAGCGTGGCGCCGGGCGGGCCCACTTTCTTGGTGCTGGGCACGATGGCCAGCGCATTGCCGCTCTGGCCTTCACGGGGGGTTCGAAGATCCTGGCCTTTGGCGTAGGCCGCAGCATCGTCCTGCCAGCCCAGCAGCGCACGCATGGCATAACCACCGGGCACATGCCACAGCGCGCCGTGTTCCAGTTCACCGGCCGCGCCGATGATGGCGCCTTTGCCATAGCCCTGGATGGCCTGGGCAGGCACCGCCATCGCGGCCAGCAGGCGGCGCGCCATGTCCAGGCCGACGGGGTTCAGTGCCTCCATCATCGGCAGGATGTCGGCCTCATAGCGGCCGGCGTAGGGGTTGGTCAGCACCGCCGCGATGGCACCACGCCGCAGCGGCTGCGCGGCGCGCGGGCCACCTTCGTGGTGGATGTCTTCGACCTGGGTGAAGACACGTCGGATGTCGATCAGGGACATGGCTGGATTCGCACGGTTCGGTTCGTTTAGCAATTACTACACCAACTCTAGCGCGCCGGCTGGCGCCAGCCGAGCGAGAGAACCCTGACAGGCCAGCAGCACCGCATGCACCAGGCCCTGCTGCTGCAGGCAGCGGGCCGAGGCCAGGCCCGCCTGCAGCGCCTGCTGCACCAGGGCCGGCGGCAAGGCCGGCACCGCCACGGTCACCAGGCGCTCGCCCAGGTCGCTGTGATCGCGCAGGCTGCTGGCCGCAGCGCGCAAGATGCGGCCATCGTCGATGTTGACCGCATTGGCGATGACGGTGGCTGCGGCATCGGCCTGGGCTGCGGTGGCGGCCAGCACCGTCACGCTGTCGGCAATGCCCAGTGACTGGCTGCGCCCGCGCCAGCCGCTGGTGGCCACGCCCCGCACGGGGCTGCCGTGCTGCACGGTGAAGCATGCATCGGTGCGCAGGCTGCCTGCCAAGGTGCATGCCAGGGCCTCGGTGTCGAAACGCGCGAGGTCGGCCACCAGGCCCACCCGGGCCGACTGGCCCGGCGCCAGGTGCAGCGCGATGTCACCGCCGTTGTTCACCCAGGCGCGGGTGATGCCGGGCTGGTGGTACGCGGCGATCAGTTCCTGCGCCACCGCGCCGGCCACGGCGGCCATCGGCGTGATGAAGCCCTGCGCGGCCTGGCGCAATGCGGCGCAGGCCGACCACATGCGCCGCGCCACCGGGCCCCGAAGGGGGTTGGCACTGCCTGCGGCAGGGTTGGCACTGGCTGCGGCAGGGTTTGCGGCCACTGGCTGGCGCAGCAGGGGCAGCTCGGCCACCAGTTCGGCCAGCAGTGGCTGGAAGCGTGCCCAGGCAGCGGCGTGGGCGGCCGCCACCACGGCGGCATCACCTTCCGCCGCGATCACGATGTCGATCGGCCCCTGCTGGAAATGCCAGCGCCCGCCTGGCAGGGGAGCACGCTGCGCGGACCACATCGCGGTGTCAGCCCAGCATGGGCGGCCGGCCCAGCGGCCAGGGGTTGGCCGGCAGCGCATCGATGGTGCGGCGCGCCGCCGGCGCACCATCGGCATGCCAGCTGCCGGTGGCCAGGGCCTGGGCCAGGGGCCGCACATAGGCCATGTGGCCGCCCAGTGCCTGGTAGTCGGCCAGCCGCATGCTGAACTCGATCGGCGCCACGATGGCCGGCGTGGGCACGGTGCCGAAGCTGTTGGCCGGCATGCGCAGCACGTCGACCATCACGGTGATGCCGCCGCCCGGCCACACATAGGCCGGCGCGCCGCCGCACGTCACGTTGACCAGGCGCTGCTTGATCGCCTGGGTCAGGCGCACCGGGTTGTCGGTCACGCCGGCGCGCAGGCTGCCACCGGCGCCGGCCACGAACAGCACGGTGCACAACGCCGGCTCGCAGTTGTCGCCGATGCGGTCGACGATGGCCTGCACCGCCGCCGGCATGGCCGCGGGCTGCGGCTGCAGCGCGGCATCCAGCACGAACCAGGCCGCATGCTCGCCGGTGGTGCTGACCATCAGCAGGCGCTGGCCGGGCCAGGCTGCATCGGCATCCCAGGGCTCCAGGATCGACAGCGGATCGGCAATGTCGGTGCCGCCCCAGCCGGTGCCGGGGTTGGCCACCTGGAAGTAGCGGCCCGGCGTGCTCTTGCGCCCGCGAATCTTCAGGCCCGAGTGGCGCAGGCCGAGGCAGCGCCCGGCCTGGTGCTCGGTGAGCACACCGGTGGTGGTGGTCGAGCCGCAGCCCAGGCGCATGCGCTGCTCGGGCACGCCGTTGACCACCGGCGCGGCACCCGCCTGCACCCGCACCTGGGCGCCGCCGTCGATGGTCAGATCCACCGCCTGGTGGTTGCCCAGGGCAGCCACCATGTCCACCGTGACCCGGCCTTCCTTCTTGCTGCCGCCGGTGATGTGGTGCACACCGCCCAGGCTGAGCATCTGGCTGCCGTATTCGGCGGTGCTGACATGGCCCACCACCTCGCCTTGGCAGCGCACATTGGCCTGCTCGGGGCCCAGCCAGCGGTCGGTGTCGATCTTCAGCTTCAGGCTGCAATAGCTGAAGATGCCCTCGGTCACCACGGTCACCATGTCCACGCCCTGCACCTGGCTGGCGACGATGAACGGCGCGGGTTTGTAGTCGGGGTAGGTGGTGCTGGCGCCCACGGCGGTGATGAACAGCGCAGGCGCATCGCCCGCCTGCGCCAGCGGCGCTGCGCCGGCCGGCAAGAACGGCACCAGGTCGGCACTGGCCGGATCACCCTGCGCCGCAGCCACACGCTGGCGCACCAGCAGCAATGGGTCGACCCGCACCAGCACACCGGCATGGTTGGCGTAGCGGTCACAGGCGCCGACCTTGCCGTCGCTGATCTGGCACAGCACCGGGCAGGCATTGCATTCGATCTTGTGCGCGGCCATGCGCTGGTTGCGCGGCGCGGCGCGCCAGTCGGCCGCCGGCAGGTTGGCGGCGCCCGCCGCGAACCCGGCCACCATCTCGCCCAAGCCATCGGTCTTGGTGTGCTCATGCTCGGACATGGGTGCCCTCCAGCTGATCCAGTACAAGCCTCTTCATCACAGGGCGACCCGGGACAAGCCGGTGCCTGAGGCACAATCCACCCCAAGCAGGTGGGCCTGGTTTCATGTAGCGCCCGCTAAACCAAGATGTAGCCGATGCTACATTCAAGGCCAAGGCCGTGCAAGCGCGGGCCGGTGTTGCACAACGCCGCACCATGCTGGCGCCTGGCTGCACTCTTCCAGAACTCTGCCGCATCCCCATGAGCGCTTTCAACGAAGAAACCGTCCTCTCGGTCCACCACTGGACCGACCGGCTGTTCAGCTTCACCACCACCCGCGGCACCACGCTGCGCTTCAAGAACGGCCACTTCACGATGATCGGCCTGCGGGTGGACGGCAAGCCGCTGTTGCGTGCCTACAGCGTGGTCAGCGCAAATTACGAAGACACGCTGGAATTCCTCAGCATCAAGGTGCAAGACGGCCCGCTCACCAGCCGGCTGCAGCACATCCAGGTGGGCGACACGGTGATCGTGGGCAACAAACCCACCGGCACCCTGCTGATCGACTACCTGCTGCCGGCCAAGCGCCTGTACCTGATGGGCAGCGGCACCGGCCTGGCGCCCTTCATGAGCATCATCCGCGACCCCGACACCTACGAGATGTTCGAACAGGTGGTGCTGGTGCACGGCGTGCGTGACGTGGCTGAACTGGCCTACCACGACTACATCACCCAAGAACTGCCGCAGCATGAGTTCCTGGGCGAGATGGTGCGCAAACAACTGCTCTACTACCCCACCGTCACCCGCGAAGCCTTCCGCCACACCGGTCGCATCACCGACCTGCTGGCTTCCGGCAAGATGTTCAGCGACCTGGGCCTGCCCGACATCAGCCCGGCCGAAGACCGGGTGATGATCTGCGGCAGCCCGGCGCTGCTGAAGGACCTGAAGGCGCTGCTGGAAGCCCGCCACTTCAAGGAGGGCAACACCTCCACGCCGGGCGAATACGTGATCGAGCGCGCTTTCGTCGAGCAGTGAGCGGCTGCGGGCTGGCTTGACAAGGTGTGAGCAGATGGCCACCGCTGCCCGCAAAAAACCAACGGCCACCGTCAAGCGCGGCTGCCGCGCGGCCACCGAGCCAACGCAGCCAACGCAGCCAACC
>JBBRJU010000136.1:0-6380 GCA_038218895.1 Burkholderiales bacterium | reverse complement strand
GCTGCGGCGGGTGGCGCGGGTTAACTGCTGGCGGGGTGATGTTTGGGCCTGGGTGCGGGCGCCTGGGGGGGGTGTGGGGGGTGGGGGGGTGGGGGGGTTGGTGGGTGGGTGGGTTGGTGGCCTGGATGCCAGGTGACCGGGGTTGTCCCCAGGGCTGCGGTTGGGCGAAACTCCAGGGTTCTCTGCCAAGCCGATGTTGGCATGGCCGATCCCGCCTGTTGGCCCACCTGACCCGCCCGCCACCCTGCCATGCACAGCCCCGACACCCCCGCCGCCAGCACCGACTGGCTGGCCGCGCAACAGGCCGCCAGCGCGCGGGCCCGCGAAGAAGCCTTCGCCATGCCACTGGACGAGATCGACCTGAGCAAGCCGCGGCTGTTCCAGGACGACAGCATCGGCCACTACTTTGAACGGCTGCGCCGCGACGACCCGGTGCACTGGCACGAGAACGCCTACTACGGCGGCTTCTGGTCGGTCACGCGTTACAACGACATCCTGGCGGTCGACAGCAACCATGCGGTGTTTTCGTCGGACTGGACCCACGGCGGCATCAGCCTGTTCGACGGGCCGATGGACGCGCGGCTGCAGATGTTCATCGCGATGGACCCGCCCAAGCACGACGCGCAGCGCAAGACGGTGAGCCCGATCGTGGCACCGGCCAACCTGGCAGCGCTGGCCGGCACCATCCGCCAGCGCACCCAGGCGGTGCTGGACAGCCTGCCGCGCAACGAACCGTTCAACTGGGTGGACCGGGTGTCGATCGAGCTGACCACGCAGATGCTGGCCACACTGTTTGACTTTCCGTTCGAAGAGCGCCATCTGCTGACCCGCTGGTCGGACGTGGCCACCTCGGTGCCGGGCACCGACAAGATCACCGCCAGCCCCGAGGCCCGGCTGGCCGAGCTTGGCCAGTGCGCCGCCTATTTCGGCCGGCTGTGGAACCAGCGGGTGAATGCCGCGCCGGGGCCTGACCTGGTGTCGATGCTGGCGCATGCACCGGCCACGCGCAACATGTCGCCGCAAGAGTTTCTGGGCAACATCCTGCTGCTGATCGTGGGCGGCAACGACACCACCCGCAACAGCATGAGCGGCGGCGTGCTGGCGCTGCACCAGCACCCGGGTGAATGGGCCAAGCTGCGCGCCGACCCGGCCCTGGTGGACAGCCTGGTGCCCGAGATCATCCGCTGGCAGACACCACTGCCACACATGCGCCGCACCGCGCTGGCCGATACACAGATCGGCGGCAAGCGCATCAGGCAGGGCGACAAGGTGGTGATGTGGTACCTGTCAGGCAACCGCGACGAGGCCATGATCGACCGCCCGCACGACCTGGTGGTCGACCGGCGGCGGCCGCGCCAGCACCTGAGCTTCGGTTTCGGCATCCACCGCTGCGTGGGCAACCGCCTGGCCGAGCTGCAGCTGAAGATCCTGTGGGAAGAGATCCTGCAGCGCTTCCCGCGCATCGAGGTGGTGGGCCCGCCGCAGCGCACGCTGTCGAACTTCGTGCGTGGCTACACCCACCTGCCGGTGGTGATCCCCGGCTGACCTTGCCGCCCGCACGTGAATGTGCACCTGCGCATGCGATTGCACCTGCGCTTGCACCTGCCCACACCGTGACCGACCGCCGCACCCTGCCGCTCACCGTCGCTACGAACCAGTGGGATTACTGGCCATCAGCCGCTAGCCATCAACCACCAACCACCAGCAACCAGCAACCAGCAACCAGCAACCAGGAACGATTCAGAGCCGCAAGCGATCCCTCACACCCGGCCGAAGCGCACCACAATCGCGTCCAGCAAGCCCATCAGATCGGCCTGCAGCCGCGCAAAGCCGGCATGCTTTTCCAAGGTGGACTGGTCCATGTACAGCCGCTTGTTCACCTCCAGCTGCAGGCTGTGGACGCCGGCAGCGGGGTTGGAAAAGGCGCGCACCAGTTCCACGCCCTTGAATGGATCGTTCAGCGCCACCTGATAGCCCTGGGCGGCAAGATGGTCATGCACGAAGGCGGTGAAAGCAGGTGCGCAGGTGGTGCCGTCGCGGTCGCCCAGCACCATGTCGGCGCGTGGCTGCCCGGCGCTGCCTTCACCCATGCTGCCGCTCACCGCATTCATCGCATGGCAGTTGATGTGGAACACCTGCCCATGTTTGGCATGGGCGGCCTGCAGCAGGCCGTGCAGGGCCTGGTGGTAGGGCGTGTGGCAGCGGGCGATGCGCTGGCGCAGTTCCTGCACTGTGAGTTTGCGGTTGTAGATCGGCCGCCCATCGTCCAGCGTGCGCCACACCAGCGACTTGCCGATGCGCGCCTTGCCACTGGGCACCAACCCATCGGGCCACGGCGCGTCCAGCAGGTCGGGGTCGATGTCGCCGGCGTGGCGGTTGGGGTCGAGGTAAGTGCGTGGAAACAGCGCCGCCAGCAGCGGGATGCCCCGCTCGGTGGCCGGAAGGTACAGCTCGTCGATGAAACAGTCTTCACCATCCCGCAAGTCGGATTCAGGCAAGGCGGCGCCAAAGTCTGCCGGCATGCGCGTGCCTGAATGGGGCGAGTCCAGCACCAGCGGCAGTGCTGCCAGCCGGGGCCCGTGGATGCACAGCACATCATCGGTGGTCATGGCCTGCAGTATCCGCCCGGGCACCCCCAGGTACGCACCTGTTCGGGGCGACCCCGATAGCTTGCCCCTCGGCAACCGATAGCATGGCGCACCCGACGGGCTGCCAGCCCGCCAGCCAGATGACGCACCTGACCCTTGGAGCTCCGCATGGACAAGCATGAATCCGATCTTCGCCACCTGATCAGCCAAGTGCGCGACGGCAAGCTGCCGCGCCGCAACTTCATCTCGCAGATGGTGGGCCTGGGCCTGACAGCGCCGATGGCCGGCATGCTGCTGATGCACGCCGGCGTGGCCAACGCGCAGACCACCATCCCCTACAAGGGCACCAAGCGCGGCGGTGGTGGCACGCTCAAGCTGATCTACTGGCAGGCGGCGGTGCATTTGAACCCGCACTTTGCCGGCGGCACCAAGGACCAGGACGCCAGCCGCATCTTCTACGAGCCGCTGGCCGGCTGGGATTCCGAAGGCAACCTGATCCCGGCGCTGGCTGCCGAGATTCCGTCCAAGGAAAACGGCGGCCTCGGCGCCGATGGCAAGACCGTCACCTGGAAGCTGAAGAAGGGCGTCACCTGGCATGACGGCAAGCCGTTCACCGCCGACGACGTGGTGTTCACCGCCGCCTACGCCGGCGACCCGGCCACCAGCACCGTGACCGTGGCGACGTACAAGGACCTGAAGGTCGAGAAGGTCGACGCACACACCGTCAAGGTCACCTATCCCAAGGCCACCCCATTCTGGGCCGAGGCACTGACCGGCATCTTCGGCTGCATCCTGCCCAAGCATGTATTCGAAGGCTTCACCGGCGCCAAATCACGCGAGGCGACAGCCAACACCAAGCCGGTGGGCACCGGCCCCTACAAGATCGTCGACTTCAAGCCGGGTGACAGCCTGTTGGCCGAAGCCTTCATGGCCTACCACGTGCCGAACCAGCCGTTCTTCGACCGGCTGGAGGTCAAGGGCGGCGGCGATGCGCTGAGCGCAGCCCGCGCGGTGCTGCAGACCGCCGAATACGACCTGGCCTGGAACCTGGCGGTCGAAGACGAACTGCTCAAGCGCCTGGAAGCTGCCGGCAAGGGCCGCATGGAGTTTTATGCCGGCAGCGACATCGAGTTCGTCAGCCTGAACGTGACCGACCCTTGGAAAGAAGTGGATGGCGAGCGCGCCAGTGCCAAGAGCAAGCACCCCGCCTTCACCGACCGCGCAGTGCGCGAGGCCATGGGCCTGCTGATCGACCGCAAGAACATCGGCGAGCAGATCTACGGCCGCGGCGCCGTGGTGACGGCCAACTTCCTGAACAACCCGCCGCGCTTTCGCAGCCCCAACCCCAAGTACGAGTTCAGCATCGAGAAGGCCAACCAGGTGCTGGAGGCCGCAGGCTGGAAGAAGGGCGCTGACGGCATCCGCGCCAAGGGCGACGTGAAGCTGAAGTTCGTGTTCCAGACCTCGGTGAGCAGCCCGCGCCAGAAGTGCCAGGCCATCATCAAGGACGCCTGCACCAAGGCTGGCATCGACCTGGAATTGAAGAGCGTGGTGGCCGCAGTGTTCTTCGGCAGCGATGCCGCGAACCCCGACACGTACCAGAAGTTCTGGGCCGACATGCAGATGTTCACCACCACCATGGGCAACCCGGACCCCCAAATCTTCATGGAGCAGTTCGTCACCGATCAGCTGTCGCAAAAGGCCAACAAGTGGAGCAGCCGCAACCTGGCGCGCTGGACCAATGCCGAGTACGACGCGGCGCTCAAGGCCGCGCAGGTGGAGTTCGACCCGGTCAAGCGGGCTGCGCTGTTCATCAAGATGAACGACCTGGTGGTCAATGACAAATACATCATCCCGTTGTTCGCCCGCCCGCGGCCTTATGGCGTGCTGAACAAGTTGAAGCCTGTGTTGTCGGCCTGGGACAACACCACCTGGTCCATCGGCTACTGGACCCGGGACGCTTGACCCAGCCCTGTAGCGCCTGCGGCACGCCGTCCCAAGGGGGCGCCGCCTGCGGCCCGGCGGAGCCGGTCCGGTGGCGGCCGCTTGCGCAGAGCGTGCCCCTTTGCCAAACGATGCCACCACGCATCCATCGACGCCTGCCCCTTTGCTCAACTACATCATCCGCCGGCTGCTGATTGCGCTGCCCAGCTTGCTGGGCATCAGCCTGGTGCTGTTCACCGTGCTGGCGCTGGCACCGGGCGACCCGTTCGAGGACCTGGCCAACAACCCCAATGTGCCGCCCGAAGTGCGCATGGCGTTGCGGGCGCAGTTCGGCCTGGACGACCCGATCTGGGAGCGCTACCTGCGCTGGCTGAGCAGCATGCTGCAGGGCGACTGGGGCTTCTCGTTCGTCAGCCGCATCGATGTCGACACGCTGATCAGCCAGCGCATCGGCGTCACCATCGCGGTGATCGGCATGTCGCAGCTGGTGGCCTTGCTGGTGGCCTTGCCGGTGGGCGTGCTGGCTGCCGTCAAGCCGTACAGCTGGTTCGACCGCATCGCCAGCACCGTGGCCTTCATCGGCTTTTCGCTGCCCACCTTCTTCACCGGCGTGCTGTTCATCCTGCTGGTTTCGGTGCAGCTGGGCTGGCTGCCATTTGTCTACCGTTCCGACCTGGCGTCGACCGGCTGGCAGTGGTGGGTCGACCAGTTCAAGCAGTCGATCATGCCGATCATGGTGCTGGGGCTGTTCCAGGCGGCCAGCTGGATGCGCTATGTGCGTTCGGCCGTGCTCGACGTGATCCGGCTCGACTACGTGACCACCGCGCGCAGCAAGGGCCTGACCGAGGGCGCGGTGATCAACAAGCATGTGGTGCGCAATGCGCTGATCCCGGTGGTCACCCTGGTGGCGCTGCAGATGCCGGCAGTGTTCGGGGGCGCCATCGTCACCGAGCAGATCTTCCGCATCCCCGGCATCGGCAGCCTGCTGATCGACGCCATCCTGCGCAACGACACGCCGGTGATCATGGCGGTCACCTTCGTCTTCAGTTGTCTCGTGATCTTTTTCAACCTGGTTGCCGACGTGCTCTATGGCTGGCTCGACCCCCGCATCAGCTACCGCTAGCCCTGCCGACGCAGGCGCGGCCGGCCAGGCGCCGGGCCGCCCCGAGCCCGCTGGCGGCCTCCCCGGCGGGCCGGGCGGCGTCGCCACCGCCTTGCGGGCACCTAGCGTGTCGCCATGGACCGAGGCCTGGCGCCGCTTCAAGCGCCACCGGCTGGCCTACTGGAGCCTGTGGCTGCTGAGCGCCCTGGTGCTGGCGGTGCTGGTGGGCCCGCTGTTCTACAAGGTCGGCATCAACGAAGTCGATTTTTCGTCCAAGCTGGCCACACCGTCGTGGAAGCACCCGATGGGCACCGACGACCTGGGCCGCGACATTCTGGCGCGCGTGCTCTACGGCGGGCGCATCTCGCTGGCCGTGGGCCTGGCGGCCATGCTGATGGCCGTGACCGTGGGCGTGTTCATCGGCGCGGTGGCCGGCATGGCGCGCGGCTGGGTCGATGCGGCGCTGATGTGGGTGACCGATCTCTTCCTCAGCCTGCCGCAGCTGCCGTTGCTGCTGCTGCTGATCTTCCTGTTCCGCGAGCCGCTGAAGGCCGCCTTCGGCCTGGAGGTGGGCATCTTCATCCTGATCGTGGTGGTGATCGGCGGCTTCCGCTGGATGCCGGTGGCGCGGCTGGTGCGGGCGCAGTTCTTCAGCCTGCGCGAGAAGGAATTTGTCGAGGCGGCGCGCGCGCTGGGCGCCAGCGTGCCGCGCCAGGTGATCCGCCACATCCTGCCCAACAGCCTGG
>JBBRJU010000135.1:0-6400 GCA_038218895.1 Burkholderiales bacterium | reverse complement strand
GGTAGCGCAGGCTGCGCACGTCGACCCCGTGCTTGGCGTGGTACCAGGCGCACCAGCGTTCACCGGCCAGCTTGCTGATGCCGTACACCGTGGCGGGGTCCATCACCGTGTGCTGCGGCGCAGCAGCCGGCGTGCCGGGGCCGAAGGCGGCGATGCTGCTGGGCCAGAACACCCGCTGCAACTGGGCGGTGCGCGCCAGCTCCAGCACGTTCAGCAGGCCGGTCATGTTCAGCTGCCAGGCCCACTGCGGGTGCTGCTCGCCGCTGGCCGACAGCGCCGCAGCCAGCAGATAGACCTGGGTGATGGCGTGGCGCTGCACCGCTGCGGCCAGCGCTGCGGCATCGGTCACATCCAGCGCTTCATGGCGCAGGCCGGGCAGGCGGCTCCGGGGGGCCAGGTCGCTGGTGACCACGGCGGCGTGGCCATGGCGCTGGACCAGCGCCTCGGCCAGCTCGGTGCCGATCTGGCCATTGGCGCCGAGGATGAGGATCTTCAACGGCGCCATCACTGCTCCGCGCCGAGGACGCGGGTCTTCAGCGGCGGCATCACTGCGCTCCGTCGAGGATGCGGGTCTTCAGCAGCGCCATCACTGCGCTGCGCCGGCCATGAGAACTTCTGGCGCATTCATGGCAGCAACCCCAGTTCGCGGCCGGCCTGGGTGAAGGCAGCGACGGCCTGTTCCAGTTGCGCCCGGCTGTGCGCCGCACTCAGCTGCACCCGGATGCGCGCCTGCCCGCGCGGCACCACCGGAAAGAAAAAGCCCACCACGTAGATGCCCAGCTCCAGCAGGCGCGCGGCCAGGCCTTGGGCCAGCACCGCGTCCTGCACCATGATCGGCACGATCGGGTGGTCGCCCGGCTTGATCTCGAAGCCGGCTGCGGCAATGGCCTGGCGGAAGTACGCGGTGTTGGTATGCAGGCGGTCGCGCAGCGTGGTGTCGGCTTCCAGCAGGTCGAGCACCGCGATGCTGGCCCCGGCAATCGCCGGCGCCAGGGTGTTGGAAAACAGATAAGGCCGTGAGCGCTGGCGCAGCAGTTCCACCACGGCCGCCGGCCCGGCGGTGAAGCCGCCCGAGGCGCCACCCAGCGCCTTGCCCAGCGTGCCGGTGATGATGTGCACACCCGCCTTGCCGTCCACCAGCAAGCCGCAGTGCTCATGCGTGCCACGGCCGGTCGCGCCCATGAAGCCGGTGGCATGGCATTCGTCGATGGCCAGCAGCGCGCCGTGTGCGTCGCACAGCCGGCGCATCACGTCGAGTTGCGCCACCGTGCCGTCCATCGAGAACACCCCGTCGCTGAACACCAGGATGTGGCGCGCCCCGCCAGCCCGCGCTGCGGCCAGCTGCGCCGCCAGGTCGGCCATGTCGTTGTGGGCATAGCGGCGGCGCGCGGCCTTGCACAGGCGGATGCCGTCGATGACGGACGCATGGTTCAGCGCGTCGCTGATGACCACGTCGGCCTCGCCCAGCAGCGGTTCGAACAAGCCGCCGTTGGCGTCGAACGCCGCCGCATACAAGATGGCGTCTTCAGTGCCCAGAAAGCGCGCCAGCCGCTGTTCCAGCTGTTTGTGCAGGTCCTGCGTGCCACAGATGAAGCGCACGCTGGACAAGCCGAAACCGCGGCTGTCGAGCGCCGCCCGGGCTGCCGCCATGATCTTGGGATGGGCCGACAGGCCCAGGTAGTTGTTGGCGCACAAGTTCACCACCCGTCGGCCATCGGCCAGCACCACCTCGGCGCCCTGCGGGCTGGCGATCACCCGCTCGGCTTTCATCAGGCCGGCGCTGCGCAGCGCCTGCAGCTCACCATCGACATGGGCCAGAAAGTCAGTCACAGCGGACATGGCAAGGCTCCAATCTTCTGTTCATCGAACGCCTGGCCACTATATTGCGACGGTGGATGCCAGCGGTACGTGAAGCCGTTGAAACCGCGCGTGGCGCGGCCGACCAGCCGCATGCCATCGGTAACCCCAGCCCTGGCACGGCCACCGCGCGGCTGGTCGAGCTGCACGGCTGACCCCCTACGGCGGTTCGGCCACCCCCTGCGGCACAATCGCAACAACTGCACGTTGCCCCATGAGCTTGGTCTTTCCGCACACCTTCACTCCATGGTTCCGCGCCGTGGCGCCGTACATCCATGCCTACCGCGGCAAGACTTTCGTGGTGGGCATGGCGGGTGAGGCCATCGCCGCAGGCAAGCTCAACAACCTCGTGCAGGACCTCGCCATCCTGCACGCCATGGGCATCAAGCTGGTGCTGGTGCATGGGTTTCGCCCGCAGGTCAATGAGCAGTTGGCCGCCAAGGGCCATGCCAGCCGCTACAGCCAGGGCATGCGCATCACCGATGCCGTCACGCTGGATTGCGCGCAGGAAGCCGCCGGCCAATTGCGCTTTGAAATCGAGGCGGCATTTTCGCAGGGGCTGCCCAATACCCCGATGGCCAATGCCACGGTGCGGGTGGTGTCGGGCAACTTTCTCACGGCGCGGCCGGTGGGCATCGTCGACGGCGTGGATTTCATCCATACAGGCGTGGTGCGCCGCGTTGACGGCCCGAGCATCCGCCGCGCCATCGACATTGGCGCCTTGGTGCTGCTCAGCCCGTTCGGCTTCTCGCCGACCGGTGAAGCCTTCAATCTCTCGATGGAAGACGTGGCAACCGCCACCGCCATTGCCTTGCAAGCCGACAAACTGCTGTTCATGACCGAGATTCCGGGCATTGCCGAGGACCGCAACGACCCCGACAGCGCGATCGACACCGAACTGACCCTGGCCGACGCGCGGCGTCTGCTGTCGCAGCTGCCCGCCCCAGCCCTGCCCAGCGATCTGGCGTTCTATTTGCAACACTGCGTGAAGGCCTGCGCAGGCGGGGTCGAGCGCTCGCACATCCTGCCGTTCAGCGTCGACGGAGCCATATTGCAGGAAGTATTCACCCATGACGGCATCGGCACCATGGTGGTGGACGAGAAACTCGAATCCCTGCATGAGGCCACCGCCGACGACGTCGGCGGCATCATCCAGCTGATCGAGCCATTCGAGCGCGACGGCACCTTGGTGCGGCGCGAGCGCACCGAGATTGAACGCGACATCGCCAACTACACCATCATCGCGCACGACGGCGTGATCTTCGGCTGCGCCGCGCTCTACCCCTACCCCGAGGCGCGCACCGGCGAACTGGCAGCGCTGACGATCTTGCCGCAAGTGCAGGGCCAGGGCGACGGCGAGCGAATCTTGAAGCGCATCGAGCAGCGCGCCAAGGCGCTCGGGCTCGACAGCATCTTCGTGCTGACCACCCGCACCATGCACTGGTTCATCAAGCGTGGCTTTGCCCCGGTCGACCCCGACTGGCTGCCCGAAGCCCGCAAGCGCAAATACAACTGGGACCGGCGCTCGCAGGTTCTGGTCAAGAAACTCTGAATCCACTGAAACCCCGCCACAGGAGACCCCCAATGGCCCGCACCGTCCAATGTGTCCATCTGAAGAAGGAGGCCGACGGCCTCGAATTTGCACCGTATCCCGGCGAACTGGGCAAGCGCATTTACGCCAATGTCAGCAAGGAGGCCTGGGGCCTGTGGCTCAAGCACCAGACCATGCTGGTCAATGAAAACAGGCTGAACCTGGCCGACCAGCGCGCCCGGCAA
Organism: Burkholderiales bacterium; assembly: GCA_038218895.1. Taxonomy (GTDB): domain Bacteria; phylum Pseudomonadota; class Gammaproteobacteria; order Burkholderiales; family Burkholderiaceae_C; genus Pseudaquabacterium. The sequence continues at coordinate 2,767 of JBBRJU010000135.1, read as the reverse complement.
TACCTGGCGCGACAGATGGAACGCTTCTTCTTTGGTGAAGGCGTCGACCAGCCAATGGGTTATGTGCCGCCAGCAGCTTGAAACATCGGTACAACGGCAGGTGATTGACCAGTTTCTGCAGATATACTCACGCCACCGACCATTCCACCGGAGCTGAATATGTCCTCACTGCAAGACCTTCTGGCACAACGTGCCGAAATCGAAAAGAAGATCGCCGACGTGCAGCGTGAAGAACGCAGCACCGCCGTCAACAAGGTACGCGACATGATGGCCGAGTTTGGCCTGACTGCGGCCGATATTGCCGGCAAGACGTCCTCCGTGCGTGCATCGGGTGCTGCCAAACCCGCCAGCAAGGTGGCTGCCAAATACCGCAATGCCGCCACCGGTGAAGCCTGGAGCGGCCGCGGCCTGCAGCCGAAATGGTTGAAGGCCGCACTCGCCGCCGGTGCCAAAATCGACGATTTCGCGGTCTGAGCACCAAGAGCCATGCCGCCGGGCCTGCGAGCCCGGCCCAGACGCCCGGCATTGACCGGGCTTTTTTTTGGCTGCCGCAGCGGCGCCCCAGCTGTCCGATGCCTCCTCTGTGAACCCGCACCTGCCCATTCCCGTTCTGCGGCCCCACCCTGCCGAGCGACCCGTCCGCGCCGAGCGCCCCAACGCATGAACCCCTGGTGGTGGCGATCGTTGCTGGTGGCCTGCGCCTATGTGGCCGCCGGCCGACTGGGCCTGTCACTCGACAGCCCGTCGCCCTTTGTCAGCATGTTCTGGCCCGCGCTGGGCGGCGCGCTGGCGGTGCTGGTGCGCTGGGGGCCGGGTTGCGTGCCTGCCTTGTTCATCGGTGTGGTGGGCTTGCACCTGTCTGTCGGTGCGCCGCTGTTGCTGGCGGTGGCCATGGCGTTGGGCAATGTGGGCGGCCCGTGGGCCGCCTCGCGCTGGTTGCTGCGCGCCGGCTTCAACCCGCAGCTGACCCGCCGGCGTGACCTGTGGCTGCTGCTGGGCGTGGGCGGCCTGGGCGCCACCGCCTGTACCGCGCTCAATGGCGCCACCTGGCTGGCCGCCACCGGGCGCATCGCGCCGTCGGCCTGGCCGCTGACCGTGCTGCAGTGGTGGTCGGGTGACACCCTGGGCCTGCTGGTGGCCGGTGTGCCGTTGCTGACACTCAGCCGGCGCAGCCTGGCGGATGCGGTGGCGGCGCTGCGCGGCCACTTGAGCTTGGGCTTGCTGGCGGGCGCCGCCGCACTGCTGGCCGCCAGTGTCCTTACCACACCCTGGCTGGGCCTGGGTGCGCTGGCCTGGCTGCTGGCCGTACCGGTGCTGCTGTGCGCCGTGGCCATGCGCGCCGGCTTGGCCACCGCGTCGGCTGCCGTGCTGGCCGCGTCGCTGGTGCTGGTGGCCGCCACGGCCGCAGAGCTGGGGCCGTTCGCCCAGCTCGACCGCTTGCAGCCGGGCAGCGGACAGCTGCTGCTGTGGGCCGCAGCGGGCACGATGGCCGGGCTGATGCTGGTGGCCCATGCGCTGGCCGGCGAGCTGGTGCGGCTGGACGAGCGCTGGCAGCTGGCGCTGGCCGGGTCCGATCTGGGCGTGGCCGACTGGAACCTGCGCACCGGCGAGAGTTTCACTTCGGCCTGCTGGCGCCTGCACATGGACGACCCGCATGGTGCCCAGGGCCGCAGCCTGGCGCACTGGTGCGAGCAGGTGCATGCCGACGACCGCCCGGCCTTGGACGCCGCCCTGGCCCCGCAAACCGCACAAACCAGTGCCAACCCCAGCCCCGGCCTGCAGCGTGCGCTGCGGCTGCGCCGCGGCGCCGGCTGGCACTGGTTCGACCTGCACCTGAGCGTAGCCGAGCGTGACGACGCCGGCAGGCCGCTGCGTGTGGTGGCCTCGCTGGCCGACGTGGGCGACCGGCATGAGGCCGCTGGCCGGCAACAGTTGTCGGCCAGCGTGTTCATGCACCTGCATGAAGGCCTGGTGGTGACCGACGCCGACCTGCAGGTGCTCGACGCCAACCCAGCCTATTGCCGCATCGTCGGCATCCCGCGTGAGGAGTTGATGGGCACCGTGCCCGCGCTGCTGCGCCCGGGCTCCGCTGACGGCCTGCACCGGCCGCAGCAGGCCAGCCTGTTTGCGGCGCTGCGCAGCCGGGGCAACTGGGTGGGCGAGGTGGTGGAGCGCCGCCGCAACGGCGAGCCCTGCGCCCTGCACATCACCGTCAGCACGGTGCACGCGCCCGGCGGCGCGCTGCGCCACCATGTGCTGGTGGTGAGCGACGTGACCGAGCAGCGCCTGCAGCGTGAGCAGCTGGAGCGCCAGGCCTATTTCGACGAGCTGACCCGTCTGCCCAACCGCGCCCGGCTCAACCAGCTGCTGGCCGAAGCCATGGCCGCCACCGACCGCGACGGCTACCTGCTGGCCGTGTGCTACCTGGACCTGGACCACTTCAAGGCCATCAACGAACGCCATGGCCACGCTGTCGGCGACCTGTACCTGACCGAGCTGGCCAACCGCCTGCGCGGCGCGCTGCGGGTGCGCGGCACAGTGTGGTCCGACGCCGCAGCGCGGCTGGGCGGCGACGAGTTTGTGCTGCTGCTGCGCGCCGGCACGGTGGACGAGGCGCGGTCGGCCGTGGAACGGGTGCTGCGGGTGGTGGCCCAGCCGGTGGTGCTGCGCCCCGACACCGCACCCGAAACCGTGACGGCCAGCGTCGGCGCCACCGTCTACCCGCTCGACGCCAGCGACGCAGACACCCTGCTGCGCCATGCCGACC
>JBBRJU010000134.1:0-6414 GCA_038218895.1 Burkholderiales bacterium | reverse complement strand
CCGGGTCACCCCCGCCCCCCCCGCCACCACACCCCACCAATGCCAGCACACAAAGGCTGGCCAGCCAAGACTTGATATTTGAAATACGCATGTCAGAAACTCCCTGTCGGGCGCGGCACGGGGCCGGCGCTGCAGCTTGGTCAGCGGGCCGCAGCGCGCTCGGTCACGATCTTCGGCGTGATGAAGATCAGCAGCTCGGTCTTGGTGGCCACACGCGTGGTGTTGCGAAACAGCGCACCGGCGTAGGGGATGTCGCCCAGGAACGGCACCTTGTTGATGTCGGTGCTTTCGTTCTGGGTGAAGATGCCGCCGATCACCACCGTGCCGCCGTTTTCCACCAGCACCTCGGTCTGCACATGCTTGGTGTCGATGGCAAAACCCTGCGGCGTCGATTGGCCCACGCTGTCCTTGTTGATGTCCAGCGTCATGATCACGCTGCCCTCGGGCGTGATCTGCGGCTTGACTTCCAGCTTCAGGTTGGCCTTGCGGAACTGGATGGACGTGGCGCCGCTGCTGGTGGCCACCTGGTAGGGCAGCTCGGTGCCCTGCTCGATGATGGCCTTGTTCTGGTCGGCGGTGATCACCCGCGGGCTGCTGATGATCTTGCCCTTGCCATCGGCCTCCAGCGCCGACAGCTCCAGGTTCAGGAAGCGGTTGGCCGATGGACTGAACAGGCTCAGCGCGAAGCTGGGCAGGCTGTCGGCACCCGAGAACACCGAATTGATGGTGTTGGCCGGCAGGTTGACGAAGTTGCTGTTGTTGTAGGCCGCAGCCAGCGCGGCGCTGCCTGCCAGCCCGGTCTGCAACGTCTGGTTGCCCACCGCCGTGGCATTGCCGCCGATGGTGACGTAATTGCTGCCGCCGATCTTGTAGCCCGGGATGCCGCCCTGGATGCCGCGGATGTCAGACGCCCCGAGCTTGATGCCCAGGGTGCGGCCGAAACGGTCGTCGGCTTCGACGATGCGCGCCTCGATCAGCACCTGGCGCACCGGGATGTCGATCTTGGCGATCAGCACCTGGATTTCTTCCAGCTTGCTGGGGATGTCGGTGACAAACAGCTGGTTGGTGCGGGTCTCGAAGATCACGCTGCCGCGCGGCGACAGGATGCGCGTGGCCTGGTTCGACCCGCCGGCACTGCCACCACCACCACCCCCGCCCCCACCCCAAGCGGTGCTGCCGCCGCCGCCGCTGGACTGTCCGGTGAGCCCCTGGGCCACGACTTCAGCCTTGGTGTAGTTCAACTGGAACGACTGGGTGCGGGTGGGCTCCAGGTCGGCGATCTTCTTCTTCGACTCCAGATCGAGCTGCTCCTTGGCGGCCAGTTCGTCCTTGGGCGCGATCCACAGCACGTTGCCGTTCTTGCGCACGCCCAGGCCCTTGGCCTGCAGGATGATGTCCAGCGCCTGGTCCCAGGGCACGTCTTTCAGGCGCAGCGTGACATTGCCGGTGACGGTGTCGCTGGTCACCACGTTGAAGTTGGTGAAGTCGGCGATCACCTGCAGCAGGGCCCGCACCTCGATGTTCTGGAAGTTCAGGCTCAGCTTTTCACCGGCAAAGCCCGGGCCCTGGGTCAGCTTGTTCGGGTCGACCTTCAAGGGCCGCACTTCCAGCACGAACTGGTTGTCGGTCTGGTAGGCGCTGTGCTCCCAGTTGCCACGCGGCTCCACCACCATGCGCACCCTCTCGCCGCTCTGGAAGGTGGCAATGCTCTGCACCGGTGTGCCGAAGTCGGCCACGTCGAGCCGGCGGCGCAGGGTCTCGGGCAGGCTGCTGCGCAAGAACTCGACCACCAGGCTCTGGCCTTGCTGGCGGATGTCCACACCCACCTGGGTGCTGGCCAGCGCCACGATGATGCGGCCGGCGCCATCTGCACCACGGCGGAAGTCGATGTCGCGCAGCGGCAGCTGGTCACGGTTTTGCGCCGTGGCAAAGTGCAATGGCTCACCGGTGCTGGCGGCCATGCCCGGCGCCGCGTTGTTCTCCAGCACCACCACCAGCACCTTGCCCTGCAGTTCGGCACGGTAGCTGCTGGCCTGGCGCAAGTTCAGCACCAGGCGGGTGCGGTCACCGGCCTGGGCGATGGCCACGCTGCGCAGGTTGCCCTGGTTGATGTCGACCACCGATTTGCCGAGCGCGTTGCCCACGGCGGGCAGGTCCAGCGCCACCCGGGGCGGCGCCTGCACCGCAAAGCCGGTGGGCACCGCCGCCAGCGGCATGGCCAACTCGATGCGCACCACCTCGGCGCCGGCTTGCTGGGTGCTGGTGATGGACTGGATGGTGTTCGCGGCTGCGTCCTGGGCCATGGCTGCTGTGGGCGCCAGGGAAAGCGCAATGCATGCCAGCAGCAAGGCGGCAATCCGGTGTCGCCACTGGGGCATGGTGGTGTTCTCCTGCGGATCGTTCGGCGTGGTGATCATTTGGGCGCCTCCTGGCTGCGGTCTTGCAATTGCAGCGTGGCGGTGCGCTCAATCCATTCGCCGGCGGCGTCCTGCACGATCTCGCGCAGCGCCACTTCAGTTTCTGTGATGCGAAGAATGCGGCCGTAATTCTGGCCCAGGTAATCACCCGCCTTCACCTGGTACAGCAGGTTGTCCACCCGCAGCAGCGCCAGCGGGGCGCCCGATCTGGACACGCTGCCCACCATGCTCATCGCGTCGAGCGGAAAGGATTCCAGCGGCTCCTTGCGGCGGTTCATCTCTGCGGACAGCATCGAATTGGGCTGGCGGGACTCTTGCTTGAGCGCCACGCTGAGTTTCTGGGTGCTGAACGGGTCAACCTGCTGGGCGTTGGCGTAGGGCACCGGGTTGAACTTCTTGGGGACGGCCAGCGGCTGCACACTGGGGCGCACCTCGCGGCGCTGCTGGTCCATCCAGTCCTGCAGCTCCTGGGTCTCGCCGCCGCAGCCGCTCAGTGCCAGCGCGCCCAACAGGGCGGCGGCGGCCCAGCGGCGGGCGGATCGCAAATCGGGGCGGGCCGGCTTCATTTGCGCGGCGCCTTGGTCTTGGATTCCGCTTCGCGGGCCTTGCGCACCTCGGCCAGCTCCACCGAATCAAGGTAGCGGTAGGTGCGCGCCACCGCGTCCATCGACAAGGTGCCGGCAGCGTCCTTGGTGGGCGTGATGGCCAGGTTGTGCAGCGTGACGATGCGCGACAGGTTGGCCACATCGGCGGTGAAGGCGCCGATGTCGTGGAACCGGCCGGTCACGCGCAGGGTGATGGGCAGCACGGCGTAGTAGTCCTTGATTTCCACCTGCCCGGGGCGGAACAGCTCGAACTGCAGCCCCCGGCCGATGCCGGCCTGGTTGATGTCGGACAGCAGTGCGTCCATCTCGGCCTTGCCGGGCAGCTGGCGCTCGAGCTGGGTGACGTACTCCTGCACCTGCTGCTTCTGCTTGCGCAACTCAGACAGATTGACCGCCTGGCCGAGCTTGCCGCGAAAGTCGTCCTTCAGACCGGGCTCGACATTGCGGGCAGCCTGCAGTTCATCGGCCGCACTGGAGACCAGGATGACCCAGCCCAGCACCAGCGCCAGCACCCCAGTGGCCAGCCAGGCCAGCACCTTGGGCAACAGCGGCCACTGGCCAGGCTCTTGCGGGTTGAGGCCTTTGAACTGCTGCTGCGCCCGGTCGAATGCGGTGCCGGCATCCAGCGTGGTGGTGGGGCGGACGGTGGTCACCATGGCGCGGTCCTCATGCCGGCCGGGGCGCCGGACCGGCGCCCGCCGGCGCAGACGCCGCCGCACCCGGCTGCTTCAGCGACACCCGCAGCGCAAATTCGAACAGGCGGCGCTGCTCACGCGAGCCAGCCACCGGCGGCAACGTCACCGCCTTGATTTCCAACAGTTCCATGCGTTCGAGCCAAGGAGAATTGCTTTGAGCGTTGCGCAGGAATTCAGACACCCGTTCATTGGTTTGCGCCACGCCGTTGACCAGCACCGCGCTGTCGGTCTGCTTGATGCCGGCCAGGTAGATGCCTTCGGGCGTCAGGCGCACCAGTTCATCGAGCAGGTGCACCGGGACGTTGCGGTTGAGCTGCAGGTCTTCGACCGCGCCCTGGCGGGCCTTGAGGCCGTCGATCTCGGCCCGCAACATGGCGATGTCCTTGATCTGGCCTTCGAGCTTGGTGATCTCGTCGCGCAAGAAGTTGTTGCGCGCCTGCTGCGCCTGCGTCATCTGCTGCAGTGCGCCGTACCAGAGCCCCGCCACCAACAGGCCACATCCGGCCGCCACGCCCAGGCCGACAAAAAAACCACGCTTGCGCTGTTTGCGCCGCTCCTCGCGGTGCGGCAGCAGGTTGATCAAGATCACTGCAAGAACCTCCGCATCGCCAGGCCGCAGGCGGTGAGGTAGGACGGAGACTCCTTGCGCACCTTGGTTTCCTTGACGTGGCTGCCGATCTTCATGCCGTCAAACGGGTTGACCACCATCGACGCAAAACCGGTCAGCTCGGTCACCCGGTCTTTCAGGCCCGGCAGCGTGGCGGTGCCACCGGCCAGCATCACGTAGTGCACCTTGTGGTGCGGCGTGCTGGTGAAGAAGTACTGCAGCGCGCGGCCGATCTCTTGCGACAAGCTGTCGACAAAGGGCGTCAGCACCTGGGATTCATAGTCTTCGAGCTGGTCGCCGGCCAGCTTCTTCTGCTCGGCTTCTTCGAACGACAGGCCGTACTGGCGCGAGATCAGCGTGGTCAGCTGCGAGCCACCGAAGGCCTGGTCGCGGTCATAGAGCATCTCGCCCTCGCGCAGCACTTTCAGGCTGGTGGTGTCGGCACCGATCTCGAACAGCGCCACCAGCGCGTCACGGCCCTCGTTGGGCAAGGTGTCGACGATGCGGCCCATGGCCAGCAGCGAGGCATGGCTTTCGATGTCGAGGACCACGGGCTTCAGGCCGGCGGCCTCGGCCAGGCCCTGGCGGTCTTGCACCCGCTCCTTGCGTGAGGCGGCGATCAGCACCTCGATGTCGCCACCCGAGGTGGGGCTGGGGCCGATGACGCAGAAGTCCAGGCTCACCTCGTCCAGCGAGAACGGGATGTACTGGTTGGCCTCGCTCTCGACCTGCAGTTCCAGTTCTTCATCCCGCAGGCCGGCCGGCAGCATGATGCGCTTGGTGATCACCGCCGATTGCGGCATGGCCATCACCACCTGGCGCGTGCGGGTGCCGCTCTTGTCGATGAGCTTGCGCACGGCAGCCACCACCTCGTCGAATTTCTCGATCTGGCCGTCGGTGATCCAGCCCTTTTCGAACGGCTCGGAGGCCAGGCGCTCCAGCACGTAGTCGCCAGTGGCCGACATGCTCAGCTCCACCAGCTTGGCACTGGACGAGCTGATGTCGAGCCCGATCATCGGCACATGCTTGCGGCCCAGCAGCAGGTCCAAAAGGCTCACGGTTGGCGTCTCCCAACGGGCAAAAGTGGGTGGGCAGAATGCTGCAAAATTCAGCAGTTCATACTTAATAAGTTACTTCAATGCTAGCAGTAAAGCCTTTGTAGTCGAAAGGAATTTACCGTTTCAGATCGTGTTTGACGTTGTGATCAGCACACGTTTTTGAGGTCATTTCCGGCATCTGCTACAGGCTGTGCGCCGGCTGTCGGCACCCGGCTGCTACCGCCTCGTGTGCTGCCGCGTGTCCCGCCTGGTGTGCCGGCTGGTGTGCAGGCTCGTGCCGGGCGTTTCTATACACTGCCGGGCACGATGACCGACCCCGAGCGCGCGGCGCGTTTGCCCAACAACCCCGCCATGGGGCCGGCCCGGCCTGGTGGCCCGTTGCGCCTGGTCGGCCGGGCCTTGGGCGGCCTGCTCGGGCTGGCGCTGGCCGCGGCACTGTCCGCCGTGCTGCTGGTGGGTGTGGCGCTGGCGGTGGCCTACCCCAACCTGCCTGACATCGGCGGCCTGACCGACTACCGCCCCAAGCTGCCGCTGCGGGTGTTGTCGGCCGACGGTGTGCTGCTGGGTGAATTCGGCGAAGAGCGCCGCATCTATACGCCGATCGGGCAGATCCCCAAGGTGGTGCAAGAAGCGGTGCTGGCGATCGAGGACGCCCGCTTCTACCGCCACAGCGGGGTCGATTACCTGGGCGTGGCGCGCGCTGCGCTGGCGCAGTTCAACAAGGCCAAGAGCCAGGGGGCGTCGACCATCACCATGCAGGTGGCGCGCAACTTCTACCTGTCGACCGAGAAGACCTTCACCCGCAAGATCTACGAAATCCTGCTGGCGCTGAAGATCGAGCGGCAGCTGTCCAAGCCGCAGATCCTGGAGGTCTACATGAACCAGATCTTCCTGGGGCAGCGGGCCTACGGCTTTGCGGCGGCGGCCGACATCTACTTCGGCAAGCCGCTGGCCGACCTGACCGTGGCCGAAGCCGCCATGCTGGCCGGGCTGCCGCAGGCACCCAGCGCCTACAACCCGGTGAGCAACCCC
>JBBRJU010000133.1:0-6424 GCA_038218895.1 Burkholderiales bacterium | reverse complement strand
GCGCTGGCCGCGCTGCGCAACAACACGCTGGGCACGTACCACGCCGCGCTTGCGGCAGCGCAGGTGCAGGCCGAGCGCTTTGTATTGATCAGTACCGACAAGGCGGTGAACCCCACCAACGTGATGGGTGCCACCAAGCGCGCCGCCGAGATGGTGGTCAGCATGATGGCCGCCGAACACCCGGGTACCCGCTTCATGGCGGTGCGCTTCGGCAATGTGCTGGGCTCCAGCGGCAGTGTGATCCCGAAGTTCAAGGAGCAGATCGCGCGTGGCGGGCCAGTCACCGTCACCCACCCGGACATCATCCGCTACTTCATGACCATCCCCGAGGCCGCGCGTCTGGTGCTGCAGGCGGCGGCGATTGGCGAAAGCGGGCAGGTGCTGGTGCTGGACATGGGCGAGCCGGTGCGGATCGTCGACCTGGCGCGGGATCTGATCCGGTTGTCTGGGCACTCGGTGGAGGAAATTCCGATCGTGTTCAGCGGGCTTCGACCGGGGGAGAAGTTGTTTGAGGAGTTGCTGGCGGATGCGGACAATACGCTGCCAACCAGGATTCAGCGGCTGCGCATCGCGCACCTGGCAGACCAGGCTGACGGCCTGCCAGGTCTGTTGCATGGCTTGTCGGTCGCTTTTCCCGATGTGGCCAATGCACGTGGCTGGCTTGCCCGAGTGGTGCCGGAGTACCCGCGATGCGCCTGACGTGTCAGATCCTTATCCGGTCCGCTCCCTTGGCGGCTCCGTCCACCACGCTCAATCCTTATGCGCCACGGATTGCAGCACCTGCAGCATGCGCAAACCCAGGTTGGCACGGTCGTAGCGCCGTGCGCTGGCCTGCCCGTACCGGCTGTACGTTTTCAGCAGCACCGGATCGGCCTTCAGGCGCAACAAGCTGTCCACCAATTGGCCCACGTTCTCGGGTTCGAATGTCTCGCCGGCGCCGGACTCGCGCAGGATCTCTGCCGACTCACCGGCCACACCATGCAGCACCGGGATGCCCATGCCCATGCACTCGAACAGTTTGGACGGGATCACCGTGGTGAACAGCTCGGTGTGCCGCAGGTGGATGATGGACACGTCCAGCAGTGACCAGTAGCGCGCCACCTCGTCCTTGCTGACGGTGTCGACAAACACCAGGTTGTGCAGGCCACGGCGCTGGGCGTCGGCCTGCAGCGCGGCCTTGCGTGCACCGTCGCCCAACAGCAGCAGGCGGATGTCGCGGCCGTCGGGCAAAGCCTGCAGGCGCTCGGCGGCGTCCAGCAGGGTGCCTAGCGCATGCGCCATGCCGTGCGTGCCGATGTAGCCAGCCACGAAGCAGCCTTCAAAACCCAGCTGGTGTGTCAATGCGGCGTCCTTGGGGCGCGGTGAGAAGCGGGTGATGTCCACACCATTGGTGACCACGTCGATCTTGGCGCCGTCGATGCCACGCGCCACCAACGTGCGTTTGAACGACTGTGTGACCGAGACAATGCGCGCGGCCTTGCGGTAGAGGAACAACTCCAGCCGCTCCAGCCAGCGGATGGCGGCTGAATCCTGCATCGCGCCGACTGCCTTGATCGACTCCGGCCACAGGTCGCGCAGCTCAAACACCCAGGGGCGGCGCTTGAGCGTGCCCACGACATGGGCCGCGCAGGCGGTGAAGAACTGCGGCGAGGTGCCCACCACCACGTCCACACCACGCACGCCGAGGCTGGCCCAGGTGGCGGTGGCCATGAAGCTCATGTAGTCCATCACCCGGCGGGCAAAACCCTCGTTTGCCGTGATGTAGCTCCACACCCGGATCACGCGGATGCTGTCCATCTGCTCTTCCTGGTGCCAGGCGTTGCGGTGGCCATCGAACACCCGACCCTTGGGAAAATTGGGCGCGCAAGTGATCACGGTCACCTGGTGACCGGCGGCGGCCCATAGCCGGCAATGCTCGTGGGTACGGCTGGCCGGGGCGTTGACCTCGGGCGGGAAGTTGTCAGTGAGAAACAGGATGTGCATCAAGAATCCATTGCCAGCGGGTGCGGGCATGGCCGTCGTGTAGCGTGACGGCCAGGCAGTGCGCCGATTCGAGTACGCCAAAGCGTGGCGCGTGGGTGGACGCCTCGGCGTGGCCCAGGCCGGTCTCGACCTGCACCTGGGCCAATGTCTGGCCACCGCAACGTACCAGCCAGCGTCCGTCGGCGGTGTGGGTCAGCTGCAAGCCTGGCGCCAGGTGGTAGCGCGCCACGGCCACAAACAAGCTGGCCACGGGTCGGCTGAGCCGGTCGTCGACCACCAGCCCATCAGCCTGCCAGGACCAACACCGGGTATGCGTGGGCGCGTCCGGCAGGCTGCGCCAGCCGTCATGGGTGGCGCTGGCCTCCCAACCAGCCAGGTTGCGTGTTGTGATGCGGGCACGCCGGCCGACGCGGAATCCACTCCACACCTCGGACGAGTTGTGGTCACCGATCTGCACGGTGCTATGCCATGCGGTGCCCCGCTCGTGCAGGCGCTGGGCGCCGAGGCCATAGCACGATGTGCCTCCGTTGACGACGATGCGCCGCCCATGCAGCGACAGCTCGAAGGCCAGCGTATCGGCATGGGCATGGCCCACCAAGTAGTCAGGGCCGATCGGCGCCATATCGAGCATGGCCACGGCCGGGCCGCGGGCAGCGCGCACATAGCCGCTGTCGGGCAGGTCGGTCAAACCTTCGGCTGGTGGCACGGGCGCAGCGATGCCCAGGCCGGCCGCGTATCGCTCCAATTCTGCGTTGTCCGGTGCAATGCCATGCGCCGCATCGTTGAACAGCGCCACACCACCGTCGGGGTGGGACATGCAGCGTAGCCAGTGCAGCATGGCCTGGGCATGCATCTGCAATGCGGGCACCAGTTGTTGCGCGCCACCGATGACGGCGCCGCGCGCCGTCAGCATGTTCAGAAGATCCAGCACGTCTTCCAGCGCCAGTGCGTGGTACATGGTGCTGCGCTCAAAATGGCCACCATCGGGCAGCACTTGTTCTGGCAACTCCCGCTGCAACACACGCAGGCCTGTTTGCAGCCAGGCATCGGCCTCGGCACTGTCAAAGTACAGCCCGGCAAAGACCAGAGCCTTCGCGTTGGCGAAGAGGTGGTTGCCCAGCAAGTGCCATTCCATGCGTTGGTGCAGCCAACGCGCCTGCACCGCCAGGCTGTGCAGCCAGTCTGGCTGCGGCGGCTGGCCCTGCAGGAACCACTTCACCCAGTTGACGATGCGCAGCGAGACCGGATAGGGCTCCCAGGCGGTGCCCTGCGCAGGCGGGTTGTCGGCCAGCCAGCGCTGCACCAGGGCTTGCTGCCACAGGTGGCGAGCGCCGGCACCAGCAGCGTTGAGGTCGTCGAAGTAGTGCAGGTTGTAGCGCCACAGGCGCTCGACATCGGGGCGGTCCCAGCCGGCGTCGTCCAGCGTGCGCTCCACCGACAGCAGGCGCAGCCGCATCGGACCAATGAGGCTGGCCTCGCGTGCAGCGGGCCGCACCCAGGCGCCGTTGCCAGAGCGCAGGGGCGGCGCGGGGCGCAGGTCCAGACGTGGACGGTTCCACAGAAAGTGGGCCCGGCCCAAGATCTGGATCGGCTTGAGGTGGCGCACAGTGCGCCACAGTCGGCCCAAGTTGCCCAACCTGCCCAAGCGGCAAGGTCGGTCAGGCTGGCCCGGACCGCTCATTCGCAGAGCAATAGATCAAGGTGCGCGGCGATGCGTGCGCCACCCTTGCCGTCCCATTTTTCGGGGCTGCTGCCCTTCTTGTACTGGCCGGCGAATAACCGGTCCAGTGTGGGCTGCAGGGCCGCCGGGTCGGTGCCGATCCGCTGGTTGGTGCACTGGGTCACGGTTTCGGGCCGCTGGGTCGAGTCACGCAGCGTGATGCTTGGCACGCCCAGCACGGTGGTCTCCTCGGTGCTGCCGCCCGAGTCGGTGATGACGCCCTTGGCATGGCGCACCAGGTGGTTGAGGTCGAGGTCAGGCTGCGGATCGACCCGCAACAGGCCGGCCGGTTTGTCGGGCCGGGCGGCCAGGGTCTTTGCGGTGCGTGCATGCACCGGGATTGCATCCGGCTGCGAGCTACCAAGTTGGCTGAAAAAATCACCCGACATGCGTGCGTCATCGTGCTGGCCGGTCTGCACCAGGCGCAGGCGCAGGCGCATCCGGCTGCCCTGCGCCTGGCGCGCCTGGACCGCGTGGATGATTGGCGCGATCTTCATGAAGTTGGGGCGCGCGCCTGCAATGTTTTCGGCCAGTGGGCCGGCGCTAGTCATCGCAGGGCTCCTTCGATGTCGATGCTGACGCGGCTGACCTCGAGCAGTTCATCCAGCGGGATGGGCGATGCACCGCCCGCTTGTACCGCCTGCACGAAGGCCATGGCGCAGGCCGTCTGGCCCTTGTCCTGTTTCCACAGGTTGAGCCTGGAAAAGCCCGGCCAGCCGTAGCCGGTGAGCTTGCGGAAGTTGTCCAGCTGCAGTACACGGCCGGCGGCAAACACCTCCAGCCGCTCTTTTGGAAAGGCTTTGCTACCGTTGGCCAGGTAATGGATGGTGCCGATGGAGCCGTCGTCGAAGCGCAGGCCAACGCTTGCACTGTCGCGGGTGCTGCCGGCCATGGCCAGCACCTGGTGGTCGCTGATCGGCGCCGCCGCCAGGAAGCGCAGCAAATCCACGAAGTGGCAGCCCTCGCCGAGCAGCCGGCCACCGCCAACCTCAGGGTCTTGCGTCCAGTGGTTGGCCGGGATGGCGCCGGCGTTGATCGTCATCACAAAGCTCTTGGGGCCGGGCGCACCAGCGAGCAGGCTGTGAATCTTTTGTACCTGTGGCGCGAAGCGGCGGTTGAAGCCGACCATCACGAGCAGATCAGTCCGCGCCTGCGCAGCGGCCTCGATGCGCGCCAGGTCGTCCAGCTTCAGCGCCATCGGCTTTTCGACGAAGACATGCTTGCCGGCGGCCAGCGTTCGCAGCACAAAGTCTGCGTGCGTGTCGTGGCGCGTGCTCACGACCACCGCATCCACGTTCGGGTCGGCCAGCAGTGCGGCAGTGTCGGTGGTGGCCTCGGCGAAGCCGAACCTGCGGCCCAGGTGCACGCTGCTGGCGCCGCCTGAGGAGGCGATGCGCATGAGCTGCACACCCGCAGCCTTGAAGGCGGGGATCAGTACGGCACCGGCGTAATTGCCGGCGCCAATGACGCTGACGCGTACAACATTGGCCGCAACCGTCATGCCAGCCGACGCTGGCAGGGCGACGGTGCGGGCGAGTGAAGCGCTCACCGGCCGCACAGCGTCGCGCGGTGTCGCTTCGGCGAACTTCAGGAGGATACCTAACGAGGGCTCACTGCCGCCGATCAAGGCATAGGCCGCTGGCGCCTGCGCGATGTCGAAGCGATGGGACACCAGCGGAGCGATAACCAGCCGACGCTCGGCCATCATGTCCAGCACGGCCTCGAAGTTGCGCTGTTCGGTCCAGCGCACGAAGCCCAGTGGATAGTCCTGGCCCTTGTCTTCGTAGTTCGGGTCGTAGCGACCGGGGCCGTAGGAGCAGCTGACCTGGAAGGTCAGCTCTTTCTCGAAGAAGTCTGCGCGTGACAACTCAAGCCCGACCACGCCCACCAGCACGATGCGGCCGCGCTTGCGGCTCATCTGCGCGGCCTGGTGCACGGGGTCGTTGCTCTTGGTGCTGGCGGTGATGATGACCGCGTCGGCGCCACGGCCGCGTGTGTATTCCATGGCTGCGGTCATCGGGTCGGCTCCGCTCTTCAAGTTCACCACCTCAGCGCCGAAGCGCCGCGCCAGGGCAAGCTTGTCTGCGTCGAAGTCCAGGCCCAGTACACGGCAGCCCTGGGCCTTGAGCAGCTGGACCGTGACCAGGCCGATGAGCCCCAGGCCGGTGACCACCACCGTTTCGCCCAGCGTAGGCTGGGCGAGGCGTATGCCCTGAAGCGCGATCGCACCCAGCACCGTGAACGCGGCGGCCTCATCGTCCACCGTGTCGGGCACCTTGGCGCACAGGTTCACCGGCACAGTGACCATCTCGGCGTGCTTCCCGTTTGAAGCCACACGGTCGCCCACCGCGAAGCCGCTGACGCCGGCGCCCACTTCCACCACCTCGCCGGTGTTGCAGTAGCCCATGGGCAGCGGCTGGTCCAGTTTGTTGCGAACAGCTTCGATGGTGGGCATGAGGCCGTCGGTGCGCACCTTGTCCAGCACCATGCGCACCTTATCGGGTTGCTGCCGCGCCTTGTCGATGAAGCCTGCCTTGCCGAACTCCACCAGCATGCGCTCGGTACCGGCGGAGACCAGCGTGTGTGTGGTGCGGATCAGCAACTGGCCGCGTCCGGGGTGTGGGCAGGGCACCTCGGCAATCTCGGTGTAGCCGTTTTTCAGGTTTTGAAGGATCTGTTTCACTGGCGGGATCGTTTAGAGCTGCTGCAGAGGGCTACTGA
>JBBRJU010000132.1:0-6429 GCA_038218895.1 Burkholderiales bacterium | reverse complement strand
AGCTTGGCATCCTCGGCCGGTGTGCCCAGCCGAGACGGGAAGGGCACACCGGCGGCCAGTGCGTCCTGCACCGCCTGCGGCATGGTGAACAGCATCGGCGTGCCGAAGATGCCCGGGGCGATGGTCATGTGGCGAATGCCGTGGCGCGCCAGGTCGCGGGCGATGGGCAGGGTCATGCCGGCCACGCCAAGCCTGCTGGCGGCATAGGCCATCTTGCCGATCCGGCTTTCGTCGGCGGGGTGATGCCGGGCGCACCAATCGTGCCCTCAAGCTGCAAGCACAACAAGCCGCGAGAAGGACCCGGTGTAGGGGCTGGGATCGCGGGTGAGAACACTCAGGTTCGACACCGCCGCGTGGGCGCCGATGTAAAAATCTGGCAAGGGCGCTTGCTTGGCCCCACCGCGTTGCCGATAGAGCCGAAACGCAGCCGCAGTCAAGCCTGCACAGGCCCATGGCAATGGGCTGCGCAAGACCTCGTACACGTCCAGCATCGCATCCAACGCGACCACGCTTGGGCCTGGAACCAGCAGCTCGGTGTAGATGACCAGATTGATATGCAGTGGTGATCGCTCGCTGCACAGCTGCAACTGATCCGTGGCCCAACGGTGCCACCGGCTGTTCTGGTCGATGCAGTCGATCCAGACGTTGGTGTCGACCAGCGTGCCGGCACTGCCGTCGTAGTTGCGCAGGCTAGCGGTCGGCATCGGGTTTGCTGGCCGTTGAGGGATCGCCACCGCGCAGAAACTGCAGGATGTCGTCTGCGCCGAGCTGCTTGAACTCTTGGCCCATGCTGTCTCGCACAGCGGCTGCGGCAGCACGCAATTTTGCTCGCCGATCTTCTCGCACCCCTGACGCTACCGGCGTGATCACGATCTTGCTGCCGTCCAGGCTGAACGCCACCTCGCTGCCGGGGGCAACGCCGGCGGCAAGTCGGATGTGCTTGGGGATAGTGACCTGCCCCTTTTCAGTCACCCGCATGGCAACACCTCAAAAAAGTAAGAATCGGAAGTAGGAATCTTCCGTCAAAGACGATGGTCCAGCGATCGCGGCAATGTTGATGTGGCGAGGGCTGCCACAGACTGGTTGGCGCCAGTGCCGATCGAGGCGGTTCAAGGGTCTGTCAAAGAATGTTGGCAATAGACGTAGCGCCTGGGTAGCCCATCACCCATCAGGCCATGGCCGATCCTCTGCAACCCCAGCTGCCGTCCTCTGTGCGCGCCCAGCGTGTTGCCCAGTGCGGCGCGCGTCACTTCGGCGCCAGCCGAATCGCCCCGTCCAGGCGGATTACCTCGCCATTGAGCATGTCGTTCTCGATGATGTGCTTGACCAGCTTGGCGTAGTCGGCCGGGGTGCCCAGCCGTGACGGGAAGGGCACACCGGCGGCCAGTGCGTCCTGCACCGCCTGCGGCATGGTGAACAGCATCGGCGTGCCGAAGATGCCCGGGGCGATGGTCATGTTGCGGATGCCGTTGCGCGCCAGGTCGCGGGCGATCGGCAATGTCATGCCCACCACGCCGCCCTTGCTGGCGGCGTAGGCCGCCTGGCCGATCTGGCCATCGTAGGCGGCCACGCTGGCGGTGCTGATCAGCACGCCGCGCTCGCCGGTGGGCTCGGGGGTGTTGGCCACCATGGCCGCAGCCGCCAGGCGGATCATGTTGAAGCTGCCCACCAGGTTGACCATGATGGTCTTGGTGTAGGTGGCCAGCGGGTGCGCGCCGTCTTTGCCGACCGTCTTCACCGCCGGGGCGATGCCGGCGCAGTTCACCAGGCCGAACAGCGGGCCCAGGGCCACGGCGGCGGCCACGGCGGCCTGGCCATCGGCCTCCTGGCTGACATCACAGCGCACAAACGTGGCAACGCCAGCGCCGCCCAGTTCGGCCGCTAGCGCCTGGCCCTTGTCGGCTTGCAGGTCGGCGATCACGACTTTGGCGCCCGCTTGCGCCAGCATGCGGGCCGTGCCCTCGCCCAGACCCGACGCGCCGCCGGTGATGATGAAGACCTTGTTCTGGATGTCCATGGATCTGCTCCTGTTGTGGGTTTGAAATGAAAAACGGCCACGCTGAGCGTGGCCGTTGGTCTGGTACGCCTGGTGTGGCCAGCTTGTCAGGCAGCCAACGCCGCCATCACCCGGCTGGTGATCTCGTCGACCGCGCCGAGACCAGCAATGCGGGCATATCGCGGTGCCTGTGCGTCGCCGGTGGCCGCCCATTGGGCGTAGTAGTCAACCAGCGGCCGGGTCTGGGCCTGGTACACGTCCAGGCGCTTCTTCACCGTGGCTTCGCTGTCGTCGTCGCGCTGGATCAGGTCTTCGCCGGTCGCGTCGTCCTTGCCCGCCACCCTGGGCGGGTTGAACTGCACGTGGTAGCTGCGGCCTGACGGCATGTGCACGCGGCGGCCGCTCATGCGTTCGATGATGGCGGCGTCGGGCACGTCGATCTCGAGCACCAGATCGAGCTTGACGCCGGCGGTCTTCATCGCGTCGGCCTGGGGGATGGTGCGGGGAAAGCCGTCGAACAAGAAGCCCTTGGCGCAATCAGGCTGGGCGATGCGTTCCTTGACCAGGCCGATGATGATCTCGTCGCTGACCAGGGCGCCGGCGTCCATCACCTTCTTGGCGGCCAGGCCCATGGTGGTGCCGGCCTTCACGGCGGCGCGCAGCATGTCACCGGTGGAGATCTGAGGGATGCTGTACTTCTGGCAGATGAAGCTGGCTTGTGTGCCCTTGCCGGCGCCGGGCGCCCCCAACAAAATCAGTCTCATCCTTGCCTCGTCGTGTTGTGTGAATCTGGGGTCTGGCCGCTGCGGGGACAGCCCTGCACGACAGTTGACATCTGCGTTTGAGAATAGCACGCCATGCCCTGCACCAAGCTGACGCGGGGGAGGGGCGAAACCCCCATGACGCCCGGTAGGAAGCCGGGTAGGCGGCTCGGTGTGAAGCCTGGTGGGAACGCCGGCTGGATGCCCGGCTTGATGCCCGGTTTGGCGCCCGGTACTGCGGCCTCGGGCAAGACCCCGCGCGGCGCGCACCCAGCGCTCAGATGGCGCTGAAGATGGCCCGCACGCGCGCCAGGTCGTCTGGTGTGTCCACGCCCGGCCCTGGGCGCTCGGCGCTCACATGCACGGCGATGCGTTCGCCATGCCACAGCACGCGCAGCTGTTCCAGCGATTCCAGGGTTTCCAGCGGCGCCACCGGCAGGCCGGGAAAGCGCCGCAGAAAACCGGCACGGTAGGCATACAGGCCCACATGGCGCAGCGGCGCAGGGTTGGTCGGCAACTGGTGGATACCTTGGGCGAAACCGTCGCGCCACCAGCCGATAGGGGCGCGTGAGAAGTACAGCGCACGGCCATCGGCATCGAGCACCACCTTCACCACATGGGGGTTGGTGAACTCGGCCACATCATCGATGGCATGGGCCACCGTGGCCACCATGCAATCGGGCCGCCGTTGCAGCAGGCTGGCGCAGGCGTCCACCATGGCGGGGGAAATCAAGGGCTCGTCACCCTGCACATTGACCACCAGTGCGTCGCCGTCCAGGCCCAGCAGGGTGCAGGCCTCGGCCAGGCGGTCGCTGCCGCTGGGGTGGTCGGCCCGGGTCAGTACCGCCGCCACGCCATGCGCTTTGCAGGCAGCCACGATCAACGGCGCATCAGCCGCCACCACCACCCGCGCGGCACGGCTGCGCGCCGCAGCCTGCGCCACCCGCACCACCATCGGCACGCCGGCGATGTCGGCCAGCGGCTTGTCGGGCAGGCGGCTGCTGGCCAGGCGCGCCGGGATCAGGACAGTGAAGCCCATGGCCGCTTACAGCGGCGACGGTGCCGGCGCGGGAAAGTCTTCCAGCGCGCGGGCTTCGGCTTCCAGCATCACCGGGATGCCGTCGCGGATGGGAAAGCCCAGCCGGTCGGCCGGGCACTGCAGTTCATGCGGCTGGCCCTGCGCATTGCGGGCCATCTGCAGCGGGCCCTTGCAGAGCGGGCAGACCAGCAGGTCGATCAGGCGGTGGTCCAGGCTCATGGCGGTGTCTTGAAGGGCGCGCAAAGGCTGCGCAGGGCGCCAGCAAACGCCGGCTCAGGCTGGAAGTCTAGCCGGGCCACCCACACAGCGGTGCTGCCGGCGCGCTGCGGCGGCAGCTTGACCGCGTCTTTTTCGGTCAGCACCAGGCAGCGCGTGTCGGCCGGCCAGGGCAGTGGAACGAGTGGATGGTGGTCGGCCAGCGGCAGCCGGGTGATGGCCAGTCCCTGCGCCTCCAGCATGTCGAAGAACGGCGCGGGCTGCGCCAGGCCCGCCACCGCCAGCAGTGGCGCGCCGGTGCTTGCCAGCGCGTGCAGCGCGGGCCAGCCACCATCGGCCGGCAGCGCCCGGCCGGCCCACCAGTCGGCCAGCGGCTGCACGCCGGCCAGGCGGCGGCTGCCGGTGCAGCCGGGCAGGGCGGTGCTGCGGCGGGGGGCGTTGTAGAGCACACGCTGGTGCGGGCCCAGGCGGGCCGGCACCGGTGTGCGCAGCGGCCCGGCCGGCAGCAGCAGCCCATTGCCGACGCCGCGCGCATCCCACACGATCAGCGCCATGTCGTGGTGCAGGCGGTGGTGCTGCAGGCCGTCGTCGGCCACCAGGATGTCGACCGCCGGGTGGGCGGCGCACAAGGCCCGGGCCGCTGCGGCGCGGTCGGCCCCCACCACCACCGGTGCGCCGGTGCGCAGGTGGATCAGCAGTGGCTCGTCGCCCACCTCGGCCGCAGCTTGTTGCCGGTCGACGGCCTGCACGGCGTGGCCGCGCCGGCCGTGGCCGCGCGAGATGACGCCGGGTGTCCAGCCCTGCTGGCGCAGCAGGGCGACCACGGCCATCACCGCCGGGGTCTTGCCGGCACCGCCGGCCACCAGGTTGCCCACCACCAGCAGCGGCACCGGCGCACGGCTTGCGCGGCGCCAGCCCAGCCGGTACAGGCCACGGTGGGCGGCTTCGAGTGCGCCATATGCCCAGGCCAGCGGCTGCAGCAACCGGGCGGCGAGGCCGGGCACCGGCTGTGCCCACTGCGCTGTCAGCCACCGGGTCAGCCACCAGGTCGGCCGCCATGACAGCCAGCACGCCAGCCGCGAGGTCAGACGCAGGCCCGGGCCGCGATCGGCCATCGCGCGCTCAGCGCGCGGGCGCGTCGGCCGGCAGCTGGGTGGCGAAGGTCAGGCGCGGCAGGTTGGCGCGCCGCGCCGCATCCATCACGTTGACCACCGACTGGTGCGCTGCCAGCGCATCGGCCGAGACGATCACCACCGGCGACGCATTCGGCGTGGCCGCCGCCGCGCCGGCTGCCCTGGCGAGTGCGGCGGTCAGCAGCTCGATGCTGCGGCCGTCCAGCGGCACGCGGTTGATGGCGTAGCGACCGTCGGCGGCCACGCTCACCAGGATTTCAGCCGGCCGTTCGGCCAGCTTCTCCGCGTCGGCGGTGGGCAGCGTGATCTGCAGCTCGGAATAGCGGCTGTAGGTGGTCGACAGCATCAGGAAGATCAGCACCACCAGCAGCACGTCGATGAACGGGATCAGGTTGATCTCGGGCGCTTCGCTCTGGCGGCGGCGGAAGTTCATCGGCGTCGCCCTGAACGTCAGCGGCTGGCGCTGGCGCTGGCCGTGGCGGCGGGCCGCACGGCAAAGCGCATCAAGTGCGGCACCATGCGCTCGGCGGCCAGTTCCAGGCTCATCAGGTGGTCGTCGACCCGGCCACGGAAATAGCGGTAGAACATCAGCGCCGGGATGGCGATGATCAAGCCGAAGGCGGTGTTGTAAAGCGCGATGGAAATGCCGTGTGCCAGCGCCGCCGGGTTGTTGGCCCCGGTGGGCGCCTGCGAGCCGAAGATCTCGATCATGCCCACCACCGTTCCCAACAGGCCCAGCAGCGGGGCGGCGGCGGCGATGGTGCCCAGCGCATTCAGGTAGCGCTCCAGTTGCTGGGCGGCGGCGCGGCCGGCGATCTCGAAGGTCTGGCGCAGCATGCGCTCGGTGGTGCGTGGCTCGACGATGACAGCGCGCAGGCCGCTGGCCAGCACCTCGCCCAGCACCGAGTTCTCGCTGAGCTTGTTGACCACATCCATCGCCGGCAGGTTGCTGCGGCTCACTGCCATCACCTCGTCGACCAGCGCGGGCGGGGCGATGCGGCTGCGGCGCAGGCTCATCAGGCGTTCGATGACCAGCGCCAGCCCCACGATGGAGCACAGGATCAGGGGCCAGATCGGCCAACCGGCGGCTTGTATGATCGACAGCAACAGGGGCCTCTCAGGCAGTGCTTGGCGGATTGCAGGGCAGTGCACGCAGCACCTGCAGCTAGGATGCGATTATGGCGCCTGGGGCCGCTGCCGGCGCCGGGCCACGGCAGGCAGCCGCCAGGCTTGCACCAGCCATCCACCGCCACTGTGGACAAGGGTGTGGGCAACTCGCCTGGC
>JBBRJU010000131.1:0-6444 GCA_038218895.1 Burkholderiales bacterium | reverse complement strand
GTCGAGGCCGTCGCCCCTCACCACGAACGTGCCAGCCACGCCCTCGTTGCCCCGCGAGAAGACGCTGAGCTGGAACGTCTGCGAGAGGCCGGGGACGATCGCTGGCGCCTCGCCCACGAGCGCGGCCGAGGCGCTCGCAGCGCCGACGCCCACCTCGGTGCTGCGCTCCAGGGGATGGCCCTCGATCTCCGTCTTCGCCACGAGGACGAGCGCCGTGCCCTTGCTCTTTACGAGCGTCGGCGCCTCGCGCACGCCCGCCACCTCACCGGCGCCATCGGTGACGCCGCGGGTCGCGAGCTTCTCCCATTCCTTGCCGGTCTTGGGCGGCGTCGTGCCCTTCACGCCGATCCACCACGTGATCGCGTGCTCGATCACGGGCTGACCCGTGGCGTCGCGGATGCGGAGCTTGAAGCGACATCGATCGCGCACTGGCCGGCGGTGCGCCAGGGCGTGTGGCGGTAGCGCTCGAGCGTGATGCGGCTCGGCGCCATGTCGATCACCTGGGCCAGCGTGCAGCGCCAGCTGGCCGGGCTCTGGCCAGGCAGGCCCACCATCAGGGCCAGGTTGATGCTGCCAATGCCGCACGCCCGTGCCAAACCGCAGGCATCGTCGATCAGCGCCCCCGAATGGATGCGGCCAATGGCGCGCTGCACCTGCGAATCGAGGTCGAGCACGCCGAACTTCACTTCGTTGAAGCCCAGGCCACGCAACAGCTCCAGTTGCACCCAGCCGATGCGGCGCGGGTCGCATTCAACCGACAGCTCCGCGTCGCCTGGCACGCGCCAGTGCTGGCGCAGCACATGCATCAGCCCGACCAGGCTGGACGCGCTGAACAGGTTGGCGCTGCCGCCGCCCAGGTGCAGCTGCATCAGCTCGCGGCGGCCACCGATGTGGCCAGCGAGGTTGTCGATCTCGTGGCACAGGTGCTGCATGTAGCCATCCAGCACCTGCGGCGATTGGCCGGCGGCGACATCGCGCGCGCAGCACAGGCAGTGCACGGCACAGAATGGCAATGCCACCGACAGCGCCAGCATCTCGTCGTCCCGGGCCGCCAGGTCAGCCAGCAGCTTCTGCTGCCGCCAAGCCGCCGGGCCGGCCGGCGCGGCCCAGGCCGCGTTCATCAGCGACCCCAGCGCCGGCACGGCGCCGGGCGACGCCGGTGCGGCCCAGGCAATGGGGCGGCTGCGCGCTGCTGACGCACCGCCACTGACGACTGGGACCGAAAAGCGCATGCTGGGCACTCCTGCACGGCATCCTGGCGCCGCATACCTTGGACGCTATGCTGGCCGGCAACGGCGGCCCTTGTCCCATGTCAAACCCGAGGGTTGCCCGTTGGAACCGCAGCAGAGGCGCCCGCGCGACACCGTGGCGTCTTGATCTTGCGCAAACTGCTGGTGCGATGGCACACCAGAATCGGCAGGCCAGGCATGCTTTGCCCGGCAGGTGAACAGGAGCCACCAGACCATGACTGCAGAACGGGCCATGTTGAACAACCCGGCCAGCATCCGCCAAGGATCCTGGCAAGCCTGGGCCGTTGCGGTGCGCCCCCGCAGCCTGCCGGTGGCCATCAGCCCGGTGCTGGTGGGCGGCACGCTGGGGTTCGCCCGCAGCGGCAGCGTGGACTGGGTGGCCGCGCTGCTGGTGCTGGGATGCGCGCTGCTGATGCAGGTCATCACCAACATGCAGAACGACGTCGGCTTCACCGTGCGTGGCGGTGACAGCTGCGGCACCCGCACCGGCCTGCCGCGGGCCACGTCCAGCGGCTGGCTCAGCGTGCGGCATGTGCGCAGCGGCATCGTGGTGGCGGCCATCGTGGCGGTGGTGTTGAGCCTGGCCCTGGTGGCCTGGCGCGGCTGGCCCGTGGTGGCCATCGGCGTGGCATCGCTGCTGGCCGCGCTGGCCTACATGGGCGGGCCGCGGCCGATCGCCTACACACCCTTCGGCGAACTGACCGTGTTCATCTTCTTCGGCCTCGTGGCGGTGCTGGGCACCGACTGGGTGCTGACGGGCACCACCGGCGTGGTCAGCCTGCTGGCGGCGGCGGCACTGGGCAGCATGGCCGCAGCGGCCCTCGCGGTGAACAACCACCGAGACATCGCGCACGACCGGTTGGTGGGCCGCCGCACCTTTGCCGTGACCTTTGGCGCGCAGGGCTCCCGACGGCTGTTTGCGGTGCTGCTGCTGGCGCCGTTTGCCCTGGTACCGGTGATGGCGTGGCTGGCCGGGTCGGCCACCCTGCTGCTGCCGCTGGCGCTGGTGCATGGCGCGCGCCAGTTGCAGCAAGACTTCGACCATTGCCCGCGTGGCACGGCGTTCAACAACCTGCTGTTCCGCACCTTCCGGCTGGAACTGTGGTTTGCGGCGCTGCTGTCGGCCGGCGCGGTGCTGGCCCGCCTGGTGACCTGATGCCCGCCGCGCGCTTGTCGCGCCGTGCACTGCTGGCTGCGGCCTTGCCCACGCTGGGCGGCGCGCTGGGTGGCGCACCTTGCAGCGCTGCGGTGGGCGCCACCGGCTTTCCGCAGCAGGCGGTGCGCCTGGTGGTGCCGTACGCAGTGGGCATCGGCCCGGATGTGGTGGCGCGCGCCCTGGCCGAGCAACTGGCACGGCGCTGGGGCCAGCCGGTGCTGGTGGACAACAAGCCCGGTGCATCCGGCATCGTGGCCTTTGGCGATGTGCGCCGCACACCGGCCGACGGCCACACCCTGTACCTGGCCGACACTGCCACGCTGGTGGTCAACCCGTTACTGCACAGCCAGCTGCCCTACAACCCGCTGATCGACCTGGTGCCGCTGTCGCTGCTGTTTCGCGCCACCTTCGTTCTCGCGACCGGTGGCGCCAACCCGCACCGCACGCTGGCCGATCTGCTGGCGCATGCGCGGCAGGCGCCGGATGCCGCACGCTACGCCACGTTGGGCAACGGTCACGCCAGCCATGTGGCGATGGAGACCTTTGCCCGTGCCGCCGGCGTCCAGATGCTGCATGTGCCATTCAAGGACGCCGGTGCGATGCTGATGGCCGTGGCCAGCGGCGACGTGGACGTCACGCCCATCGGTCTGAACAGCGTGGCCGGCTTGATGGCCAGTGGCCGGTTGCGCCCGCTGGCGGTGGCAGCGCGCCAGCGCCTGGCCAGCCATCCGGCCATCCCCACGCTGCAAGAGGCCGGCGGCCCGCCGGTCGAGATGCACCCCTGGGCCGGCCTGGTGGTGCGTGCGGGCACGCCCGCAGCCGTGCTGGCGCAATTGCAGGACGACCTGCAGGCCGCGCTGGCCGCGCCTGAACTGCGCAGCCGCACCGACCAGGCCGGCTTCGAGCTCACCCCGTCCAGCCCGCAGGCGCTGCGCGACCGCATGGCGGCCGATCTGGCCATCATCAAACCCTTGCTCGAGGCAGGCCGCATCGCGCGCATGTGAGCGCGCACGCAACAACGCGACAACACGACAACCCCATGCAGCTACAACGCACCGTGCTGGTCGACCAGCCTGCCACCCTGCTGTTCGACGTGATCGAGGCAGCCGAGCACTACCCGCGCTTCCTGCCTTGGTGTGCGGGCGCCCAGATCATGGCGCGCGACGATACCGTGGTCAGCGCCGAATTGCAGGTGCGCTGGCGTGGGGTTGCATTCCGGGTGCGCACCCGCAACCCCAAGAGCCGACCGACTGCGATGACCATCCTGCTGGAGGATGGTCCGTTCCGTCACTTCCAGGGCGAATGGCGGCTCACGCCGCTGGCGCCCGATGCCTGCAAGGTGGTGTTCAGCCTCGACTATGCGTTCGCCAGCGGCGTGATGACACAGCTGGCCGGGCCGGTGTTCAACCAGGTGAGCAACACGCTGGTGGACGCCTTCGTGGCCAGGGCCCGCGCCCTGGCTGCGGCGGCACCGGCGCTACAGCAGCCGCAACCGCAGCAGCCAACGCAGCCACCCAGTCCGGTGGACTAACCAGCCTTGGATGGCAGTGAGCCAGGCGCAGGCGCCGCAACCGTCGCCGGCTGTTGCAACTTCGGCTGCGGGTTCGGCTGCACCTGCGTTTGCGACTTCTGGTGCGACTTCATGCTCCAGCGCCACAGCTTCTCGCTGGGCAGGGGCAGCACCAGCAGCCAATGTTCCAGCGCGCCCAAAGCCAGCATCGTGCCCACCAGCGACAGCCCGGCGGTGTCGAAGGCGCTGACCGGGCCTTCGGCCAGGTGCCACCACACCAGCACGGCTGAACCCGTGGCCAGGGTCACCGACACCGGAAACAGCGGGTTCATCGGCGCGCGCTTGAAGTAGCTGGCCATGTAGCGCAGGTGCGGTGGCAGGAAGTTGTCGCCGATGTTGCGCACGCCCAGGAAGATGTTGAGCTTGGCGCTTTGCCGCATGCCCCACAGCGCCATGAACGTCCAGATGCCGACGCGGTTCTCGCCCGGGCCGACACAAGCCACCACGGCGATGGCCAGCACGATCAGCGCCAGCTCGTGGTACAGCACTGCCTGCACCGCATACCCGGTGCGCCGCCAGCCGGTGGCGCCGGGCGGACAGGCGCTGCGGCGCGGGCCGGTCACCACACCCAGCAGAAATGCCACTTCCTGCCAGGCCCAGACCAGCAACGCACAGGTGAAGGCACAGTACGCACCCGCCACCGACATGTCGTCGCGGGTTTGCACCAGCGCATACAGCGCGGCGCCCAGCATCAGCGTGGCGGCCTGCAGCGTGAGCGGAAACGTGCGCCGCGGCAACCCGTCCAGGTAGAGGATCACGCCGGTGCTGAACCACCAGACAAACAGCGTGTAGACGATGGGCACGACCAGATCAGACATGGCGGCATTGCCTCATGCTGGGTCAGACGCCTGCACGGTGGCTGTGGCTCACCACACTGGCGCCATGCGGATGGTGGCCGGCAGATCGTGCTTGTGCACCGGCAACAGGTACAGGCGTGCAAAGGTGCCGAAGGCCTGCACCGCGCACCTGGCCTGGGTCAGCTTGCCGCGCAGGCCACCGCGCTGCTTGGCGGCGTCCACCTCGGTCTGCAGCGCACACAGGCGGCGCAGCCCGGCGCGGAACGTCGGGTGGTCGGTGTCCAGTGACAGCGGGAACACCTGCCTGGTACAGGCGGTGGTGATGCGGTAGACGTCGAAGTCGTAGGCATCAGCGTCCAGACCCATCGCCTTGTGCATCTCGGGCCGGTTGTGGTCGCGCACAAACATGGTGGCGTACACCGCCACCAGGAAAAAGCGGATCCACAGCTTGTTGACGCCGCTCAGCAGCTTGGGCTGGGCGCGCATGATCAAGGCAAATGATTCGCCATGGCGGAATTCGTCGTTGCACCAGCGCTCGAACCAGCGAAAGATCGGATGGAAGCGCAGCTCGGGGTGGCGCTCCAGCTGGCGGTAGATGGCGATGTAGCGGGCATAGCCGATCTTTTCCGACAGGTAGGTGGCGTAGAAGATGTACTTGGGCTTGAAGTAGGTGACGGCCTTGGTGCGCTTGAGGGTGCCCAGGTCGACGCCGAGCCCGTAGTCCTTCAATGCACTGTTGATGAAGCTGGCGTGGCGCGATTCATCACGCGTCATGAAGGTCATCAACTGCTTGATGTCGGGGTTGTCGACGTTCTTGCGGATCTCGTTGTAGAGCAGGCAACCCGAATACTCCGAGGTCATCGAACTCACCAGGAAGTCGAGAAATTCCTGCTTGAGCGCCGGCGGCAATTCCTTGATTTCCGACTTGAACTGCTCGTCGCGCTGGAAGTGGTCGTGGTTGTTGTCACCTTCGTACTCGGCCATCATCTTGTCCCACTCGGCGCGCACCGGCGAGATATCCAGCCTGTCCATGGCCTTGAAATCGGTGGTGTAGAAACGCGGTGTCAGCAGCGATTCAGCCCGGGCACGGGCGATGGCGGCATCGGGGCTGTCCAGCGGCGCGTTGGCGGCGAGGGTGTTGGCGGCGGTTGTTGTATCCATGTGTTTCTCCTGGGGTCAGCGTGCGGCCAGGGGCCGCGGGGCGGCCAGCAACTGCGCGAACACGGCAGCATTGGTGGGGCCGAAGGATTCGAGGTCGACCCGTTCATTGGTGGCGGGGTCGGCCAGCGTGAGTCGGCCGTCGGCGCGCGCGGTCAGCACGAAGGGCGCCTCGGAGCCGACCCCGGCGGCGCGGCGCTGGCGCACAAGCGCACGCATGGCACCACGCAGAAAGCCGCCGGCGCCGGCATCGACAACCTGCAGCAGGCGCGGTGCTTCGCCGGGTACGGGCTCCAGCACCCGCACGCTGCCGTCGGCCTGGTCTTCGAATTGCAGCACCCGCTGCGCCACGACGGCGGCCTGGCTGCGGGTGGAGACTTCCACGCCGCTGACGCGGATCATGGCCACGCCAACCAGCGTGGCGACGATCACCGCCGCCGCCGCCAGCAGCGGCGCACGTGACACTGGCGTGTTGTGGCTGTGAAGTTCGGGGATGTCCGACTGGTTTGGCGG
>JBBRJU010000130.1:0-6469 GCA_038218895.1 Burkholderiales bacterium | reverse complement strand
GTTCATCGTGGCGCACCCTGCCCTCACCTTCACCACGCGGTCGCACTGGTGCAGTGACCCGAGCCCGCACGTGCGCCGTCTGGCCAGTGAAGGCAGCCGGCCGCGCCTGCCCTGGGGCCTGCGGCTGCAGGCCCTGGTGGCCGACCCGTCGCCCACGCTGCCCTGGCTGCAGGTGCTGCAGGACGACCCCAGCGCCTATGTGCGCCGCAGCGTGGCCAACCACCTGAACGACATCGCCAAGGACCACCCGGCCCTGGTGGCCGATTGGCTGGCCCGGCACCTGCCGGGCGCCAGCGCCGACCGCAGCGCCCTGCTGCGCCACGCCAGCCGCGGCCTGGTGAAGGCGGGTGATGCAGCGGTGCTGGCCGCCTGGGGTGTGGGCGCGGCCTACCAGGGCCGGCTGGCACTGGCGCTGTCACCCATGGCGCTGGCACTGGGTGGTGTGCTCACGCTGCAGCTCGACCTGCAATCCACCGCCCACACGCCGCAACGCCTGGCCATCGACTATGCAGTGCACCATGTCAAGGCCGGCGGCCACACCACGCCCAAGGTGTTCAAGGGCTGGGTGATCGACCTGGCGCCGGGGGCGCAGCGCCAGCTGTTCAAACGCCATGCCCTGAAGCCGGTGACCACCCGCCGCTACCACCCCGGCGCGCATGCGGTGGATGTGCGCATCAACGGCCAGGTGCTGGCCGAGGCGGGGTTTGTGCTGGCGCTGTGATGCGGCCACCGCCGCCAGCCAACATCGTCCGAAGCGACGATTGAGGCGCCCGGCAGCGGCTGCCTACGATCGGCGCCAATGCACACCGCCTGCGGCCTGTCGATCGGCATGTTTGATCCGCAAGTTTGATCGGCAAGTTTGTTCCGCATGTTCCTTCGGCCTGGCCACCCCACGATGAATCTGACCCTGCCGCTGCACAAGGCGCTGATCGAATGCCCGCAGGCCGAGGCCCTGGCCTGCGGCGGCCGCCGCAGCAGCTGGGCCGCATTGGCCGACCGCGTGGCCCGGCTGGCAGCGGTGCTGCAGCAGCTGGGCCTGCAGCCCGGTGACCGGGTGGGCATGCTGGGCATGAACAGCGACGACTATGTCGTCTACCTGCATGCGGTGTGGTGGGCCGGCGGCGTGATCAACCCGGTCAACATGCGCTGGAGCGCGGCAGAGATCGCCTATTCGCTGGACGACTGCGACACCCGCATCCTGCTGGTCGACAGCCACTTCCACGCCACAGCCGCCGGCCTGCCGGGCCGCAGCCACAGCCTGCAGCGGCTGGTGCACTGGGACGAAGGCCCGGCGCCCGCCGGCTTCATCGACGGCCCCGCGCTGGTGCACCAGGCCGCGCCGGTGGCCGACGCCCGCAGCGGCGGGGCGGACCTGGCTGCGGTGATGTACACCGGCGGCACCACCGGCCGGCCCAAGGGCGTGATGCTCAGCCATGCCAACCTGGTCAGCAATGCGCTGTCGGCCAACCTGGTGGCCACCCGGCCGCTGCGCAGCGTGGGCATCCATTGCGCGCCGATGTTCCATGTGGGTGGCATGGCGCTGGCGCTGCAGCTGATCCAGCGCCTGTGCCGCCAGGTCATCCTGCCCGGCTTTGATGAACTGCCGGTGCTGCAGGCGATTGCCGACGAGCGCGGCACCGAAACCTTTCTGGTGCCCACCATGCTGAAGCGCCTGGTGGAGCACCCGCGCCTGGCCGATTTCGACACCAGCTGCCTGCAACTGGTGCTGTACGGCGCCGCGCCGATCGACGACGCCCTGCTGGCGCGCGCCCGCCAGGCACTGCCGGCGGCCGGCTTCTGCCAGCTCTACGGCATGACCGAGCTGTCGCCGGTGGTCACCGCCTTGCCGGCCTGGTGCCATGCGCCGGGGCAGCCGCCCGATCTGCAACGCCAGCGCCTGCGCTCGGTGGGCCGTGCGGTGCCGATCGCCGAAGTGCGCATCGTCGATGCCGATGACCAGCCGGTGCCACCGGGCACCGTGGGCGAGATCGTGGTGCGCGGCCCGCTGGTGATGCAGGGCTACTGGGGCCAGCCGGAACAATCGGCCCAGGCCTTGCGCGGTGGCTGGATGCACACCGGCGACGGCGGCCGCATGGACACCGACGGCTTCTTCTATGTGGTCGACCGCATCAAGGACATGATCGTCACCGGCGGCGAGAACGTCTATTCCGCCGAGGTGGAGAACGCCATCACCCAGCTGCCGCAGGTCAGCATGGCCGCCGTGATCAGCGTGCCCGACGACCGCTGGGGCGAGCGGGTGCATGCGGTGGTGGTGCTGCGCCCCGGTGCGGCGCTGACAACTGCAGAGCTGCAGGCCCATTGCCGCAGCCTGATCGCCGGCTACAAATGCCCCCGCAGTGTCGAATTCCGCGAGGCCCTGCCGCTGTCGGCCGCCGGCAAGGTGCTGAAGGTGGACCTGCGCGCGCCGTTCTGGGTGGGCAAGACCCGCAACGTCAACTGATGGAGGACTCCATGCGAACCACCGACCGACTTGGCGCGCGCGGGCCGGGCGCCGGGCCGCTGCCAAGCCGGCCCGCCATCCCGTCGGGCGAAGGGTCGGCATGACCCACCGCCTGCCCGACCAGATCACCCGCCGGCTGCGCTTGCCACTGATTGCAGCGCCGATGCTCAATGTCTCGGGTGTCGATCTGGTGGTAGCCGCCTGCCGCAACGGCGTGGTCGGTGCCTTTCCCACGGCGAACGCGCGCACGCCCGAGCAACTGGAACAGTGGCTCACCGAGATCCAGGCCCGGCTGTTTGCCGCGCCCGAAGAGGCCGCGCCGTTCTGCCCCAACCTGATCATGCGCTCACCCCGCATGGCCGACGACCTGGCCTGCCTGGTGCGCCACAAGGTGGAACTCGTGATCACCAGCGTGGGCTCGCCTGCGGCAGCCGTGCCGGCGCTGCACGGCATCGGCTGCCTGGTACTGGCCGACGTGGCGACCATGGCGCACGCCCGCAAGGCCATCCAGGCCGGCGCCGATGGCCTGGTGTTGCTGAGCGCCGGTGCCGGTGGGCAGACCGGCTGGCTCAACGGCATGGCCTTCGTGCGTGCGCTGCGGCAGGAATACGACGGCCCGCTGGTGCTGGCCGGTGGCATCAGCGACGGCGTGGCCCTGCGTGCTGCCCAGGTGCTGGGCTGCGACCTGGCCTACATGGGTACCCGCTTCATCGCCACCCGCGAGAGCCTGGCGCCCGATGCCTACCGCAGCATGCTGGTCGACGCCAGCATCGACGACGTGCTGCTCACCCGCGCCTTCACCGGCCTGCCCACCAGCATGCTGCTGCCGGCCATCCGCCGCGCCGGGCTGGACCCGGCCACGCTGGACGAGACGGTGACGCCCAACACCGCCGCACAACTGTTCGGCGGTGCCTCGCATGGCAACACTGCCGACGGGCCCCGGCGCTGGCGCGACATCTGGAGCGCCGGCCACAGCGTCAGTGGCGTGCACCAGGTGCAGACGGTCGAAGCCATGCTGGCGCAGGTCGAGCAAGAGTTCCACAAGGCCCTGGCCTGACCTGAACCGAACCGAGCTGAAAGGCAACACCATGCATCCCTACCAGGCCGGCCCCACCGCCAGCGCGCTGCTGCTGCGTGCGCTGCAGCGCCACCCGGGCCGCACCGCCTTCCGCTGGGATGGCGGTGCACTCAGCTACCGTGCCACGGCCGACACCATCGGCCGCATGCAGGCGGTGTTTGCCGCCGCCGGCCTGGGGCCGGGCACCCGGGTGGCCATCCTGGCGGCCAACCAGGTGCAGGCCTGGTGCGCCGGCCAGGCGGCCATCGCCAGTGGCATGGTTAGCACCGCCCTGCACCAGATGGGCAGCCTGGACGACCATCTGTTCCAGCTGCAAGACTTTGCTGCCCAGGTGCTGGTGGCCGACGCGGTGGGCTTTTCTGAGCGGGCGCAGGCCCTGGCTGCGGGCCACCCGGGACTGGCACAGGTCTACACCCTGGCCGATGCAGACTTCGGCAGCTCGCTGGCCGAGGCCATCGACCGCATCGGCCATGCCAGCATGCGGGACCTGTCGCAGCCCGGCGCGCTGGCGGTCGTCAACTACACCGGCGGCACCACCGGCCGCAGCAAGGGCGCGGCGCGCACCCAGGCCGGCCTGGCGGCCATGGTGATCGAGAAGCTGAGTGACTTCGACCTGCCTGAGGCGCCGCACTACCTGGCCGCCGCGCCGCTGACGCATGTGGCCGGCACGGTGGTGCAGCCCACCTTGATGCGCGGCGGCACGGTGCGGCTGCTGGCGGGCTTCCAGCCGGGCCGGGTGCTGGAGTTGATCGCCCAGGAGCGCATCAACCTGACGCTGCTGGTGCCGACCATGGTCTACACCCTGCTCGACCACCCCGCGCTGGACCGCACCGATCTCGGCAGCCTGCACACCCTGCTGTACGGCGCCAGCCCGATGGCGCCCAGCCGGCTGGTGGAAGGGCTGGAACGCATCGGCCCGGTGTTCGCCCAGCTGTATGGCCAGACCGAGGGCTATCCAGTCAGCTTCTTGAAGCGCAGCGACCATGATGTGCAGCAGCCGGAGTTGTTCAGCAGTTGCGGCCTGCACACCAGCGGCAGCCAGGTGGTGCTGCTCGACGACGACGACCAGCCGGTGGCGCCCGGCAGCGTGGGTGAGCTGTGCGTGCGCAGCCGCCAGGTGATGGAGGGCTACCTGAACCAGCCCGAGCTGACGGCCGCCACCTTGAAGAACGGCTGGCTGCACACCGGCGACATGGCGCGCGCCGATGAGCGCGGCTACCTCTACATCGTCGACCGCAAGAAGGACATGATCGTCAGCGGCGGCTTCAACGTCTACCCGCGTGACGTGGAAGACGTCATCAGCAGCCACCCCGCCGTGGCGATGGTGGCGGTGATCGGCGTGCCCGACGCCAAATGGGGCGAAGCGGTGACCGCCGTGGTGGTGTGCAAGCCCGGCCAGCAGGTGTTGGGCGACGTGCTGGTCGCCATGGTGCGGGACAAGAAGGGCAAGGTCCATGCGCCCAAGCAGGTGCAGTTCGCACCCGACCTGCCGCGCACGGCGGTGGGCAAGATCGACAAGAAGGCGCTGCGCGCGCCGTTCTGGGCAGGGCAGGGCAGAAACGTCGGCTGAACCTGGCGTCCGTCGGCGCCCGCAGCGGACGGGCGCCACCCGTCGGGCTGCGGCATGGCAGCCATCGGTCACCCCAGTGACCGTTCGCGGCCGGCAGGCCCCTTATCCTGCGCGCTGCGGCGCTGCGCCGCATTGAAAACCCAAGGAGACATGATGCGATTCCATCCGATGCGGCTGGCTGCCGGCCTGCTGCTGTGCGCCGCCACTGCTGGCACCGCCACCACCGCCCTGGCCCAGGGTTATCCGACCAAGCCGATCCGGCTGGTCGTCACCTTCCCGGCTGGCGGCGCGCCCGACATCCTGGCCCGGTTGTTTGCCGACAAGGCCCAACTCGGCCAACCGGTGGTCATCGACAACGTGCCTGGCGCGGGCGGCAACATCGGCGCCGACAAGGTGGCCAAGGCCGCGCCAGACGGCTACACGCTGGTGATGGGCACGGTGGGCACACACTCCATCAACGGCGCCATCTACAGCAAGATGCCCTATGACATGGTGAAAGACTTCACCCCGGTGGCGCATGTGGCCAGCGCGCCCAATCTGCTGGTGGTCAACAACGACCTGCCGGTGAAGACGGTGGCCGAGCTGATCACCTGGCTCAAGGCCAATCCGAACAAGGCCAGTTTCGGCTCGCCGGGCATCGGCAGCTCGGTGCATGTGTCGGGTGAACTGTTCAAGAGCATGACCGGCACCAGCATGCAGCATGTGCCCTACAAGGGCCGGCAATTCGCCATCCCCGACCTGGTGGGCGGGCAGATCCAGCTGATGTTCGACAACATGCCGTCGGCCTTGCCGATGGCCAAGGACGGCACGATCCGTGCGCTGGCACAGACCACCGCCAAACGCTCTCCGGCCGCACCCGACGTGCCCACCGTGGCCGAAACCGTGCCCGGCTTCGAAGCCACCACCTGGTTCGCGATGTTTGCCCCGGCCGGCACGCCCAAGGACGTGGTGACCAAGATCAACGCCGAGATGCAGCGTGTCTTCAAGCTGCCCGACGTGGTCGACAAGCTCAAGGCCCTGGGCCTGGAGCCCTGGATTTCCACCCCTGAGGAACTGGCCAAATACCAGGCCAGCGAGATCGTCAAGTGGGCCAAGGTGGTGAAGGACTCGGGCGCGAAGGCAGAGTAGCGGGCGGCTTGGGGCT
This sequence comes from Burkholderiales bacterium, assembly GCA_038218895.1. Lineage (GTDB taxonomy): Bacteria > Pseudomonadota > Gammaproteobacteria > Burkholderiales > Burkholderiaceae_C > Pseudaquabacterium. The sequence goes on along the minus strand of JBBRJU010000130.1, from coordinate 216 downwards.
CTGCGCTGCCGTTGGTTGCTGGTTGCTGGTTGATGTTGCAGGTCATTGGCGCGTCTTGCTGGCGCTTCGCCAATTTGCTGCAGCGCGCCGGGTCTCGCCCCGGCGGGCGACCAACTTTCTGCTGCGCCAGAAAGTTGGACAAAGTGGCGCTTTTATTAAAGTTACGTCACCAGCGCAACGCTTGGCGGCATCGAGGCGGGCGACTCGCCTGTTCGG
>JBBRJU010000129.1:0-6479 GCA_038218895.1 Burkholderiales bacterium | reverse complement strand
AGCTTGATGACCTTGAATTCCAGGGTCTTGCCTTCGTACGGGCTCAGGTCCTTGACCGGACGGGTGTCGATCAGCGAGCCCGGCAGGAAGGCGCGGATGCCGTTGACCAGCACGGTCAGGCCGCCCTTGACCTTGCCGCTGACGGTACCGGTGACGAAATCACCCGATTCCAGCGCGGTTTCCAGGCTCAGCCAGGACGCCAGGCGCTTGGCCTTGTCACGCGACAGGATGGTGTCGCCGTAGCCATTTTCGATGGCGTCGATGGCCACCGAGACAAAATCACCCACCTCAACTTCCAACTCGCCCTGGTCGTTCTTGAACTCTTCGATGGGAACGTAGGCTTCGCTCTTCAAGCCGGCGTTGACCACCACGTGGCTGTGCTCGATGCGCACCACCTCGGCAGAGATGACCTCGCCGGCACGCATGTCGTTCTTCTTGAGCGACTCTTCGAACATCGCAGCAAAGCTGTCGGTCGCAAAGGGGCTGTCAGGGATGTGGTCGAGGGATTGGGTTTGGGCCATTGATGGGTTCCTTGGTGCCGGCGAAAACCAAGTGTTGGAGTGGTGCCGGCGGGTGGTGCAACAGGGCGTTGCGGTTGGGTGAAACAAACTGGCGGTCCTGCACGGCCTGACGGCCAGGGCCGGTGGGGCGGGTAGGAGTTGCCAGCACGGGTGCCAGCCTTGCGGCTGGCGCTGTGCCTCAGTTGCTGCTCAGCCGGATTGGCCGGGCGTTGCCTGGGGCTGGGGGAATGCATGTTCGGGGAATGCTGGCACAGGAAAAACTTGCGTCTGGGCCCACCAGGCCAGAACCTGATCGACCGATTGCGTGATCGTCTGGCCCGAATTGTCGAGCAGCATGGCGTCTTCAGCCGGCTTCAAAGGTGCAACGGCGCGGTTTTTATCCCGCTCGTCACGTGCTTCCAGGTCCGCACGGAGATCGCCAAGCATAGCTGGAATTCCCTTTGAAATCAATTGCTTATGCCGCCGCTCGGCGCGCTTGGCCGGGCTCGCGGTGAGAAACACCTTCAGTGGCGCACCGGGGAAGATCACCGTGCCCATGTCACGGCCGTCGCACACCAGGCCGGGCAGGCGCCGAAAGCCCAGTTGCAGCGCCTGCAGCGCGCCGCGCACGGCAGGGTAGGCCGAGATGCGCGAGGCCATGCTGCCCACCTGTTCCTGGCGCAGTTCGGTGGCCACGTCCTCACCGTCCAGCAGCACCTGGTCGCCGTCGAAGCGCAGGTTCAACGATGCAGCCACCCGCGCCACACCGGCTTCGTCATCGGGGGCCACGCCGTGGCGCTGGGCCGCCAGGCCGGTGGCGCGGTACAGCAGGCCGGAATCGAGCTGGTGCCAGCCCAGGCGCTGGGCCACGCCGGCCGCCAGCGTGCCCTTGCCGGATGCAGTGGGCCCGTCGATGGTGATCACCGGGATGTCGGACTCGGCCGCCTGGGCCACGCTGAACAGCACGCCGAAGTAATCTGGGAAGGTCTTGGCCACGCAGATCGGGTCGAGGATGCGCAGCGGCACCTCGGTGCCGGGTGTGGCCACCAGCGGGTTGAACGCGGCCAGCGACAGGCACATGGCCATGCGGTGGTCGTCGTAGGTGTGGATCACCGCCGGCCGCCAGGCGCCCGGGTCCGGAGCCGTCACTTCGATGAAGCTGTCGCCTTCGGTCACCGTGGCGCCCAGCTTGCGCAGTTCGGTCGCCATCGCGGCAATGCGGTCGGTCTCCTTGACCCGCCAGCTGGCGATGTTGGTCAGCCGGGTGCTGCCCTTGGCATACAGCGCCATCACCGCCAGCGTCATCGCCGCATCGGGGATGTGGTTGCAATCGAGCGTGATGGCGCGCAGCGGCCACGCGCCGCGGCGCACCGTCAGCCGGCCCGGGCCACCCCGCACATCGGCGCCCATGGCCTGCGCCGCCTCCACAAAGCGGATGTCGCCCTGGATCGCGTCCAGCCCCAGGCCTTCGATCACCAAGGGCTGCGTGGTCGCTGCGATCGCGCCGAGCGCAATGAAGTACGAAGCCGACGAGGCGTCGGCCTCGACATGGATCTCGCCCGGCGTGCAGTAGGCACTGCCGGCAGGGATGGTGAAGCGCTGGAAGCCTTGACGCTGCACCGCGATGCCGAAGCGCGCCAGCAGGTTCAGCGTGATCTCGACATACGGCTTGCTGATCAGGTCCCCGTCCACCGCAATCACCACCGGGCCGTCGGCCGACGCCAGCGGCAATGCCAGCAGCAGCGCGGTGAGGAACTGGCTTGACACATTGCCGCGCACGTGGATCTCGCGTTGTATCTGCAGCGCGCCGCCTGCCTGGCCGTGCAGCGCCAGCGGCGGGTAGCCTTCATTGCCCAGGTACTCGGCGCCACAGCCGAGCTGGCGCAGGGCGTCCACCAGGTCGCCGATCGGCCGTTCATGCATGCGTGGCACGCCGTGCAGCGTGAAGCGCCCGCCCTGCAGCGCGGCCAGCACCGCCAGTGTGGCTGCCAGCGGACGCATCGCCGTGCCGGCATTGCCGAGGAACAGCACCGCCTCGTGCGGCTGCAGTTGACCGCCCAGGCCGGTGACGGCCAGCGCGCCGTCAGCCTGCCGGTGCAGGCCGCAGCCCAGGGCCTGCAGTGCGTCCAGCATCACCCGGGTGTCGTCGCTGTCGAGCAGATCCCGCACGACGGTGGTGCCGGCGCTCAAGCCGGCCAGCAGCAGCACACGGTTGGAGATGCTCTTGCTGCCGGGCAGGTGCACGCTGCCAGCCGCGCCACGCAAGGGTGGCAGGTCGATGTGGGGCAGGTTCATTTCTTGCCGGCAATCTGCCAGGCGGCGCGGGCCTCGCTGGCACTGCGGATCATGTCTTCCAGTGCCTGGGCGTTGCCGGCCAGCATCGCGTGCTCCAGCGCGTCCAGCGCCAACCGGAAGCGCTGGCTCTGCTTGAGCACCTCTTCGCGGTTGGCCAGCAGGATGTCACGCCACACCGCCGGGTCACTGGCGGCGATGCGGGTGAAATCCCGGAACCCCGGGCCGGCCAGCGACAGGAAATCCCGCCCGGCCGGCTGGCCGGCAATCGCCGAAAAGCAGGCAAAGGCCAGCAGGTGCGGCAGGTGGCTCACGGCAGCAAACGCAGCATCGTGGTTTTCGGGTGTCATGCGCAGCACCTGGGCGCCGATCGCCGTCCACACATCGGTGGCCTTCTGCAGCAGCGCGGGCTCGGTTTGCGGCAGCGGCGTGAGGATAACCTGGCGGCCGTTGTAGAGCGTGGCATCGGCATGGGCCACACCCGATTGCTCGCTGCCGGCGATCGGATGAGCGGGCACGAAATGGGCGATCTGGTTCTTGTCGCGCAGCACCCGGCGCGCGGTGTCCACCACATCGCGCTTGGTCGAGCCCACGTCCATCACCAGCATGCCGTCCTTGATGCCGGCACGAATGGCGTTGAAGGTGGCCTCGGTGGCGGCCACCGGCACCGAGATCAGCACCACATCCGAGCCGGCCACCGCCCGCAGCGCCGATTCAGCCGCCACGTCGATCACGCCCAGGCGCTTGGCCAGTTCGGTGGTGGTGGGCGACTTGCTGTAGCCCACCACCTGCTGCACCAGGCCGGCACGCTTGAGCGCCAGCGCGAACGAGCCGCCCATCAGCCCGCAGCCGATGACACCGAGTTGCTTGAACATGGGGGCCGCCATCAATGCACGTCGATGGGGTAGGTGCCCAGCACCTTGAAGAAGGCGCAAGCCTCGCGCAGGGCGCGCAGGGCGGTGCCCACATGCGGCTCGTCGGGGTGGCCGGCGATGTCGATGTAGAAGTAGTACTCCCACTGGCCCGAGCGCGCCGGGCGCGACTCGAAGCGTGTCATCGACACGCCGTGTTCCTTCAGCGGCACCAGCAGGTCATGCACCGCGCCAGGCTTGTTGGCCACCGAGACGATCAGGCTGGTGCAGTCATGGCCCGACGGCTTGGGGGCAGGGTGGCGATCGGGGTGGGTCAGGATGGCAAAGCGGGTGCGGTTGTGGGCGTCGTCCTGGATCGCCGGCGCCAGCGTGTGCAGGCCGAACTCGGCGGCGGCGCGGGCGCTGGCAATCGCTGCCAGGCTGGGGTCGATGCCGGCCAGCCGGGCGCCCTCGGCATTGCTCGACACCGGCCGACGCTCCACATCGGGCAGGTGGTGGCTCAGCCAGCCGTGGCACTGGGCGAGCGCCTGCGGGTGGGCGCACACCGCCGTGATGTCGGCCAGCCCGTTGGTCTTGCGCAGCAGGTTGTGCCGTACGATCAGGCTGGTCTCGCCGATGATGAACAGCGGCGTGGTCAGGAACAGGTCGAGCGAGCGGGCCACCACGCCTTCAGTGCTGTTTTCCACCGGCACCACGCCGAAATCGGCCGCGCCGGCCGTGGTGCTGCGGAACACCTCGTCGAAGCTGGCACAGGGCACCCGCGCGATCGAGCTGCCGAAAAAGCCCAGCGCAGCCTCTTCACTGAAGGTGCCTGCCGGCCCCAGGTAGGCCACGCGGGTGGGCGCCTCCAGCGCCCGGCTGGCCGACATGATCTCGCGCCAGATCGGCGCCACGCAGGCATCCATCAGCGGGCCGGTGTTGATGGCCTTCAGGCCGTCGATCACCTGCGCCTCGCGCTCGGGGCGAAACACCGGCGAACCTTCGTGTTTCTTCAGTTCGCCCACCTCCACCACCACCTGCATGCGGCGGTTCAGCAGGGCCAGCAGTTCACGGTCGAGTGTGTCGATGCGCTGGCGCAGCGCCAGCAGGGCGGGGTTGGCGGCGGTGTTTGCGGCAACCCGGGCCGGCAGCTTGGGATCGACGGGGTCAGCCATGGCGCTGGGCAAAGTCTTTCAGGTAGGCCACCAGGGCCTGCACGCCGTCCAGCGGCATCGCGTTGTAGATCGACGCCCGCATGCCGCCCACGCTCTTGTGGCCCTTCAACTGCAGCAAACCACGCGCGCTGGCGCCAGCCAGGAAGGCCTCGTTCAGGCGTTCGTCGTGCAGGAAGAAGGGCACGTTCATGCGCGAGCGGCCGGCTGGCGCCACCCGGTTGCTGTAGAAGCCCGAGCCGTCCAGGTAGCTGTAGAGCAGGTCGGCCTTGGTGATGTTGCGGGCTTCCATCGCAGCCACGCCGCCCTGGGCCTGCAGCCACTGGAACACCAGCCCGGCGATGTAGATCGCATAGGTGGGCGGGGTGTTGAACATCGAGCCGTTGTCGGACACCGTCTTGTAGTTGAAGGCGCTGGGGCAGATCGGCAGCGCATGGCCCAGCAGGTCATCACGCACCACCACCAGCGTCAGCCCGGCCGGGCCGATGTTCTTTTGCGCACCGGCAAAGGCCAGGCCCACGCGCTGCCAGTCGATCGGCCGCGACAGGATGTGCGACGAACAGTCGATCACCAGCGGTGCATTGCAGCCCAGCGCGGCCAGATCGGGCAGCTGCGGGTATTCCACGCCGTGGATGGTCTCGTTGCTGCACAGATGCACATAGCTGGCATCGGTTCGCAGCTGCCAACTGGCTGGCGCCGGCAGGCTGGTGTGGCCATCGGCGGCATTGCTGGCGGCCACCGCCACATCGGCATAGCGCCGGGCCTCGGCGGCTGATTTCTGCGACCAGGCACCGCTGACCACCACGTCCACATTTCCGCCGCGCGACAAGTTCAGTGGCACGATGGCGTTTTCGCCGAGCCCGCCGCCTTGCATGAACAGGATGTGGAATTGCGGTGGTATCGCCAGCAGGTCACGAAAATCGGCTTCGGCCTGCTCGGCGATGCTGATGAACTCACGGCCGCGGTGGCTCATCTCCATCACGCCCATGCCGCTGCCGTGCCAGTCGAGCATTTCGGCCGCAGCCTGGGCCAGCACCGGCTCGGGCAGTGTCGCCGGGCCGGCAGAGAAGTTGTAGGGGCGCATGCCCGAGGCTCCTGGCGGCGTGTGGCTTACTTCTTGGCGGGGCCCGACGCGCGGGCAGCGGCTGGCTTGGCGGCGCCCGATGCAGCGCCAGCGGGCTCGCCTGCTGCGGCACGCAGCTTGCTGCCGAGCACAGCTTCCAGCGCCTTCAGCTTGGGCTCCACCTGCGGGCGGGTCTCAACCACCAGCTTCTGGCCCAGCGCCTGCTGCAGTTCGCCCGACAGCTGCTGGTATTTCTTGCTCACTGGCGATTCCAGCCAGCCGAGCAGCACCTTCAGCTCATCGTCGCTGAACTTCTCTTCCAGCGCGGCGCCAATGGTCGCCGGTGCGTTCTTCACAGCGCTGGCGCGCAGGATCGGCGCCACGTCGTCGTAGAACTTCTTCACCTCGGCTTGCAGTTCGGCGCCCAGCGCGTCGCGCTTGTCGGCCGGCACGCGCGCCATGGCCTGGCCGGCCACCTGCAACACCTGGGTGGCGGTCTGGTTGGCCAGCGCGTTGCCGATGCCTTCGATGCCGGCCTGTTGCAGGCTCAGCACCTTCTGCACCAGGTCCTTCTTGGCTGGCGAGGCAGTGCCCTGGGCAG
>JBBRJU010000128.1:0-6481 GCA_038218895.1 Burkholderiales bacterium | reverse complement strand
GCGGCCACGCCAGCCTGGGCGCGCACCGTCTGCCAGAACGGGTGGTGGGCCACCGGGTACAGGTACACCGCCTTGCTCTGGCCGCCGTGCACACTTTGGTCGGCCTGTTCGTCGCCGGCCAGGCCCAGCAGGCCCACCGCCACCGGCCCGGCCACCGGCTGCTTGCCGATGGCGCTGACCACCGAGCGGCCCTGGATCGGCAGCGCGGCGGCGCGGGCAGTGTTGGCGCTGAGGATCTTCATGGGGTGGCTGGGCGCAGTGTGGTCGCAGGGGCCGCTGTGGTGGCGGTGCTGGGGGTGGCAGGGGCGGCAGGGGCGGCCCCCGGATTTTCAGCCCCGTCCGGCGCCAGCGGCTCGTCGCGCTCCACCCGGCCGTCCACCAGCTCGACCACCCGGTCGCAGCGTGCGGCCAGGCGCGGGTCGTGGGTGACGATCAGGAAGGCGGTGTTCAGCGTGGCATGCATGTGCCGCATCAGCTTGAACACCTCGTCCGACGATGCGCGGTCCAGGTTGCCGGTGGGCTCGTCGGCCAGCACCAGTGGCGGCTGCAGCACCAGGGCGCGGGCGATGGCCACGCGCTGCTGCATGCCACCCGACAGCTCGCCCGGCCGCTTGGCTGCGGCCTGCTCCAGCCCCACGGCCTGCAGCATGGCCATGGCCTGGGCCCGCCGCGCGGGGCTGACGGCACCGTCGCGCATCAGCGCCGGCAGGGTCACGTTCTCCAGCGCGCTGAAGGCCGGCAGCAGGTGGTGGAACTGGAACACGAAGCCCAGCGTGGCGCGGCGCTGGCGCGTCAGCGCCGCGTCGTCCAGCCCGGACACCTCTTTACCCTGCAGCTTGTAGCTGCCTGCGGTCAGTGGTTCCAGCAGGCCGATGATGTTCAGCAGCGTGCTCTTGCCCGATCCCGACGGCCCGATCAGGGCCACGAATTCACCCGGCTGCAGGTTGAACGACACCCCGTGCAGCACCTCGGCCTCGTTCGGCCGGCCGATGTTGTAGCGCTTGCGCACATCGGCCAGCTGCAGCAGCGGGGTGGCGGTGTCCATGGTCAGATGCGGATGGCTTGCGCCGGGTCGAGTGCCGCAGCCCGCCGGGCCGGTGCCACCGCCGCCAGCACGCCGCACAGCGTGGCGACGGCGGCGATGCGCAGCGCCAGTCCGGGCGCCAGGGTGATGTTGAACAGCGGCAGCCCGTCCGAGCCCTTGACGAAGAAGGTGAAGGCCCAGATCAGCGCTACCGCCAGCAGCACGCCCAGGGCCGAGCCCAGCGCGCCGACGATCGCGCCCTGCAGCAGGAAGATGCGCAGCACCTGGCCGCGGGTGGCGCCCATGGCGCGCAGGATGCCGATCTCGCGCTGCTTCTGCACCACGCTGACCACCAGCACGCTGGCGATGCCCAGCACCACCACCACCATCACCACCGCGCGGATCAGCCCGGTGCTGACCGATTGCGCGTTGAGTGCCGACACCAGCGGCGCGTTGGTGTCCTGCCAGCTCTCCACCTTGTACGGCCAGCGCTGGGCCAGGCTGGTGGCAATGGCCGGCGCGGCCCACACATCGGACAGCACCAGGTCGACATTGGTGGCGCCGCCGGGCAGGCCCACCAGGCTCTGCGCGGCCCGCAGCGGCACGATGACGGTGCGGCGGTTCAGCTCGCGCACGCCCAGATCGACCAGGGCGGTGACGCGCACGGCAGCGCGGGTGTTCTCGTTGCCGCTGCCGCTGCTGGTGACCAGGGCCACCCGGTCGCCCACGCGCACGCCCAGGTCGGCGGCCAGGTCGCGGCCCAGGATGCCCTCGCCCGGGCCCAGCCGGGCGCTGCCGGCCACCACCTTGCGCCGCAGGTTGACGATGCGGTCGTAGCGGTCCAGGTCCACACCCACCAGGGCGATGGACTTGCTGGCCTCGCCACGCTGCGCCAGCCCGGCGCCGGCCACCATCGGCGAGACGCCGACCACGCCGGGCAATGCCTCCAGCACCGGCACCAGCGCAGCCCAGTTGGCGACCGAGCGCGGGCGCTGCGCGCGTGGCTGCGCCTGCTGCAGCGCGGTTGTGCCGGGCGCCGGGGCGGTGGCGGCCACCACGTCGTCCAGCGGGCTCAGCGTGATGTGCGGCTGCGCGCCCAAAGTCTTGTCCAGCGTATTGGCCTGCAGCCCCGCGATCAGCGCCGAGATGTAGGCCACCACTGCCACGCCGGCGGCCACGCCCACGATGATCAGCAGGCTCTGCATGCGCCCTTCCAGCAGAAAGCGCAGCGCCACGCGGCGTTCGAAACCCAGCCAGCTGAGCATGGTGGCGTCTTGGTGTCTTGGCAGCGCAAGGGGCTCAGCGGCCCATCGCGTTGCCCGGCACGGCGCCGGATTCACCGCCGGCCTTGGGTGCAACGGCGCTGGCGCGGATGTCGGCCTGGGCACGCGTGCCGGGCGCCGGGCTGGCGCCGAGCAGCACCACGTCGCCGGCAGCCAGGCCGCTCAGCACCTCGGCGCCGTCCAATGTGCGCAGGCCCAGGCGCAGCGGGCGCGCTTGCACCCGGCCGTCGCGCAGCACATGCACCTGGGCGCTGTCGCCGGCCGTTGCGCCCACCAGGGCGGCGGTCGGCAGCACCAGGGCGCTGTCGCGCCGGCCGGTTTCCACCTCGACCGACAGCGTCATGTCTTCCCGCAGAAATGCCGGCGCGGCTTGCGCCAAGGTCAGCTTCACTTCCACCGCGCCACGCTGGGTGTCCACCAGCGGGGCGATCAGCAGCACCTGGGCCGCAAAGCGCTGGCCGGGGTAGGCGTCGGCCACCACGCTGGCGGTCTGGCCTGGCTGTAGCTGGCCCAGGTAGCGCTCGTCGACCTGGCCCACCAGCTGCACCGGGCCCTGCAGTGCCAGCGCCAGCAGGGGGCGGCCGGGCTGCACGATCTGGCCCGGCTCCACCAGCCGTTGCAGCACCCGGGCGTCGGCCGGTGCCAGCAGGCGGGCCTGGGCCAGGCGGGCGGCGGTGGCGTCCACCGCCGCCCGGGCCAGGGCCAGCTGGGCCTCGGCCTGGGCCACGTCGCTGCCCCGGTCGGCCACCGCAGCGCGCTGGGCACTGGCGCCAGCCTGCTGGGCCTGCGCCACCGCCACCGCGCGCTGGGCGTCGTCGAGCCGGGCCTGGCTGAGAAAGCCCTGCGCCACCAGGTCCCGCGTGCGGCGCAGGTCGGCCTGGGCGGCCAGCAGGGTGGTATCGGGCTGCGCCACCGGGGCCTGGGCGTCGCTGCGGCCGTTGCTGCGCAGGCCGGCCAGGCGGGCGGCGGCCTGGCGGGCGCTGGCGTCGGCCTGGGCCAGTGCGGCGCGCAGTTCAGCGTCTTCCAGTTGCACCAACGGCTGGCCGGCGCGCACCCTGGCGCCTTCGGCCACCAGCACCACAGCCACCCGGCCGGTGATGGTGGCGCCCAGCTCGACGCGCTGCGGTGTCGCCACCCGGGCTGCAAACAGCAGCGTGCGCACCAGCGGTGCCGTCTGCACCACCACCGCCGGCACCAGCGGGGCGCGCATGGCCCACCATGCCGCAGCCGCAGCCAGCACCGCTGACCCGACAATCAGCGCAATGAACAGGCGACGTGGCATACAGCCATTGTTTCACCTGTGCACATCCTGGCCCGGATACCGGCCAGAGGCTGCGGGTCATGGGCCGTGCATCACGTCATACGGAATCTGCATGATCCCCATGGACCCGGTGGTGACGGGCCTATTACACTCATTTGACAATGCATCAGCTGCTGACCATGCGGTGTGGTGGCTCAGCAACGAAGTCATCGCTTCGTCACCGTCATCGGCGGCCCCCGGCACCACATCCAGCCCCGCCGCTCGACAAGATCACCCCACTTTTCAACCAGAACGCGGCATTGCAAGAGCCTCGGTGGCAACGCCCACGGCGCGGTTCCTGCAATTCCGTTTTTCAAACCTCAGCCTGATTGGAGTGCCCGATGAACCAGCCCGCAATGGAAGGACTGCGCCTGAATGTCCCCGCGTATGTGAAGCATGCCCGCCTGGTCGCCTGGGTGGCCGAGATGGCCGCCCTGACCGAAGCCAGCGGCGTGCACTGGTGTGACGGCAGCCAGGACGAGTACGACCGCCTCTGCCAGCAACTGGTCGACGCCGGCACCTTCCAGAAGCTGAACCCGGCCAAGCGCCCCAACAGCTTCCTGGCGCTGAGCGACCCGAGCGACGTGGCCCGGGTCGAAGACCGCACCTTCATCTGCAGCGCGCAGAAGGAAGACGCCGGCCCCACCAACAACTGGATGGCGCCCGCCGACATGCGCGCGCTGCTGCAGACCGGTCAGGCTGACGGCACCGCGGCCCTGTTCAAGGGCTGCATGCGTGGCCGCACCATGTATGTGGTGCCTTTCTCGATGGGCCCGCTGGGCTCGCCTATCGCCCACATCGGCGTGGAGCTGTCCGACAGCGCCTACGTGGTGGTGAACATGCGCATCATGACCCGCATGGGGCGTGCGGTGTTCGATGTGCTGGGTGAGGACGGCGTGTTCGTGCCGTGCATGCACACCGTGGGCGCGCCGCTGCAGCCGGGCGAGAAGAGCGCCGTCTGGCCCTGCAACAAGACCAAATACATCGTGCACTACCCCGAGACCAGCGAGATCTGGAGCTACGGCTCGGGCTATGGCGGCAACGCGCTGTTGGGCAAGAAGTGCTTTGCGCTGCGCATCGCCAGCACCATGGGCCGCGACCAGGGCTGGCTGGCCGAGCACATGCTGATCCTGGGCGTCACCAGCCCGGCTGGCAAAAAGTACCATGTGGCCGCCGCCTTCCCCAGCGCCTGCGGCAAGACCAACTTCGCCATGCTGGTGCCGCCGCAGGGCCTGGGCGGCTGGAAGGTCACCACCGTCGGTGATGACATCGCCTGGATCAAGCCCGGTGCCGACGGCCGCCTGCATGCCATCAACCCCGAGGCCGGCTACTTCGGTGTGGCCCCGGGCACCAACCACAAGACGAATCCGAACTGCATGGAGTCGCTGAGGGCCAACGTCATCTTCACCAACGTGGCGCTCACCGACGACGGCGACGTGTGGTGGGAAGGCATGGACGGCGACACCCCGGCGCACCTGATCGACTGGCAGCGCAAGGACTGGACCCCCACCATCGCCAAGGAGACCGGCGCCAAGGCCGCCCACCCGAATTCACGCTTCACCGTGGCTGCGACCAACAACCCGGTGCTGGACCCGCAGTGGGACTCGCCCACCGGCTACGCCATCGACGCCTTCATCTTCGGTGGCCGCCGCAGCACCACCGTGCCGCTGGTGACCGAGGCCCGCAGCTGGGCCGAGGGTGTATACATGGCCGCCACCATGGGCAGCGAGACCACCGCCGCCGCCGCTGGCCAGCAGGGCGTGGTGCGGCGTGACCCGTTCGCGATGCTGCCCTTCATCGGCTACCACATGGGCGACTACTTCGGCCACTGGCTGCAGCTGGGCGACAAGGTGGCGGCCAGCGGCGCCAAGCTGCCCAGGATCTACTGTGTCAACTGGTTCCGCAAGGGCGATGACGGCAAGTTCGTCTGGCCTGGCTACGGCGACAACATGCGCGTGCTGAAGTGGATGCTCGAGCGCGTGGAAGGCACCGCCGGCGGCGAGGAGAGCTTCTTCGGCACCAGCCCGCGCTATGGTGACCTGAGCTGGACCGGGCTCGACTTCACCCAGGCGCAGTACCAGTCGGTGATCTCGGTCGACCGTGCAGCCTGGCGCACCGAGCTCGGCCTGCACGGTGCGCTGTTCCAGCAGCTGGCCAGCCGGCTGCCGGCGCAGCTGCTGGCGATCAAGGGCCAGTTCGAGGCCAAACTGGCAGCCTGAGCGGGCGCGGCGGGCGGCGCGCGGCGTTGCGCCCCGCCGCCGCTCCAATGCTGCCGCTTCACTGCGGTTGAGCAATTGCAGGCCATGCCCTGCAGCTGATCAACTGCAGTCGATCAGCTGCAGCCAATCCATGCAGCACCAGGGTGCTGCGCACGGCGGCAATCGCCCATCGGGCGGCGGGGCGGGTTCATGCGGCTGCAACTGTTTTCAGACCTCCACCTCGAATCCGAAGACTTCGACCCCCGGCCCCTGCCTGGCGCCGAATTGCTGGTGCTGGCCGGCGACATCGACAGCGGCTGGGACGCTCTGGCGCGCTTTGCCGGCTGGCCGGTGCCGGTGCTGATGGTGGCCGGCAACCATGAGTTCGACGGCCGCGACCTGCGCCACAGCTGGGACGACCTGCGCGGCTTTGCCGCCGGCCATGGCATCCGGCTGATCGAGCGCGAAAGCGTGGTGCTGACCAGTGCCGCCGGCATGCGGGTGCGCTTTGTCGGCACGGTGCGCTGGTCGGACTTCGACCTGTTCGGTGCCCCCGGCCAAGAGCGCGCGATGCGCGCAGCGGCTTACTTCCTGCAATTGATGGGCGCCACGCTGGACGGCGTGCCGCTGACGCCCGAACTGCTGCGTGATGAATCACTGGCCTGCCGCGCCTGGC
>JBBRJU010000127.1:0-6491 GCA_038218895.1 Burkholderiales bacterium | reverse complement strand
CCGTCGCGGAACATCACCGTCTCCGCCGCGCCATGGTCGGCCGAGATCTGCCGCGCCAGCACATTGCCCAGCAGCGAAACGCTCTTGATGTCGCCACGCTCCCAGCGGAAATCACGCGCGGTGATGCACGCCACGCCCTGGTGGCGCTGCTCGGCCGATGGCGCCTTCAACGGGCTGGTCATGGCAAACACCGTGGGTGTGATGGCCGCAGGCATCACATGGTCACGCAGCGCCACGCCGCGGGTGATCTCGATGTAGACCATCTGGTCGTCGGCAGGCTGCGCGGCCACCAGCTCGCGCACCAGGGCCAGCCAGCCGTCACGCGTGTGCGGGTCGGGGATGCGCAGCTTGGCCAGGCTGCGCGCCAGCCGGGCCATGTGCGCGTCGAAGCGGAAGCAGCGCCGGCCATACACCGGGATCACCTCGTAGATGCCATCGCCGAAGATGAAACCCCGGTCCAGCACCGAGATCTTGGCGTCCCGCAGGGGCAGGGTCTGGCCGTTCAGGTGGCACAGGGTGTCGGGCAGCACGGTGGCGGTCATGGCGGGCCTTTCAGGCGGGATGCGATGCCAGCTTAGCGGATTGGCTGCGGGCGCTCTCGACGCTGACGCACTTCACTTGATCCACAGGCGGATCGAGTCCCAGGCGCGGCCGAGCAAGCCGGCTTCGGGCACCGCCTGCAGCACCACCAGCGGCACGCTGGCGAGCTTGGTGCCGGCGGTGGTGGTCACGTCGATCGTGCCCACACGCTGGCCCTGCGCCAGCGGGGCCACCAGCGGGTCGGTGCGGGCGATGGCGGTCTTGAGCTTGTCGCCCTCGCCCTTGGGCACCGTCACCAGCACCGGCTGCTGGGCGCCCAGCGCGGCGGTGGGGCCCTGGCCCTTCCACACCGGCACGGTGGCCACGGTTTTGCCGCCCTCGAACAGGCGCACCGCGTCCCAGGCGGTGTAGCCCCAGTTCAACAGCTTCTGGCTTTCGCTGGCGCGGGCCTCGCGCGAGGCGGCGCCCATCACCACGCTGATCAGCCGGCGCTTGCCGTTGGGAAACTCACGCTGCGCGCTGGCCACCAGGCAGTATCCGGCGGCGTCGGTGTAGCCGGTCTTCATGCCGTCGACCGCCGGGTCACGCCCCAGCAACATGTTGCGGTTGTCCTGCTTGATGTTGTTGAAGCTGTAGTTGCGCAGCGCGTAGTAGGTGGCGTACTGCTCCGGGAAGTCGCGCACGATGCGGGCGGCGATGGTCGCCAGATCGCGGGCGCTGCTGTGGTGGCCGGGCTCGGTGAGTCCGGTGACGTTCTTGAACTGGGTGTTCTTCAGGCCCCAGGCCTGGGCCTGGCGGTTCATCATCGCCACGAAGCCGTCGAGCGAGCCACCCACGCCCTCGGCCAATGCCACTGCAGCGTCATTGCCCGACACCGCGACCATGCCGCGCAGCAGTTCATCGACCTTGGGCGTCATCTTCGGGTCGATGAACATCAGCGAGCCACCGCCCTTGCGCTCAGACCAGGCCCGCAGCGACACCGGCAGCGTCTGCTCTCGTGTCAGCTTCTTGGCCTTGAGCGCGTCGAACACCAGCCAGGCGGTCATCAGCTTGGTCAGCGATGCCGGGTCGGCCTGGGCGTCGGCCTGGCGCTCGGCCAGCACCTGGTCGCTTTGCACGTCCAGCAGCAGGTAGGCCTTGGCGGCCACTTCGGGTGGCACCGGAGCCTGGGCCTGGGCGGGCAGCAAAGGAGCAAAGCTCAGGCACAGGGCCAGCAGGTTCAACAGCAATCGGTTCATCAGCATCCGCAAAAGTGGGAAAACGAGGCGAGGCGGGCTCAGCTGTTCCAGGCCTGCACGACCTGGTTTTTCAGCAAGGGCAGCTGGCCGTGGAAAAAATGGCCGACGCCGGGCAGCACGATCACCGGCAAGACCTGGGGGCGGGCCCAGTCGAGGGTCGCCGCCAGCGGCACCACGTCGTCGGCCTCGCCGTGGATGAGCACGGTATCGGGCGCCACGCTGGCGGGCATCGGGAAGCGGCTGGTGGCCGGGCCCACCAGCACCAGGCGCTGTACCGGCGCGCTGGCCTGCAACAGGTGGGCCGCCCGCGCGGCCACATAACCGCCGAAGGAAAAGCCGCCCAGCGCCAGCGGCAGCAGCGGGTGGGCGGCACGCTCAGCGGCGATCACTGCCAGCGCGTCGTCCACCTCGCCACGGCCGGCATCCCACTGGCCGGCCGATGCGCCAACGCCGCGGAAATTGAACCGCACCGCCCGGTAACCCAGCTGCAGGAAGGCGCGCGCCAGTGTCTGCACCACCTTGTTGTCCAGCGTGCCGCCGAACTGCGGGTGCGGGTGACACAGCACCACCGTGCCGCGCGGCGTGGCGGCGGGCACATCGGTGGCACATTCCAGCGCGCCGGCCGGGCCGGCGATGCTGCTGCGCTGGGTGTCCTGCTTCATGCCGGGCGCAATGCTCAGCGGCCCACGTCGGGCGGCAGGCGCAGGCGCTCGACCGGCTTGCCGTGCTTCAGATGCGATTCGACGATCTCGTCGATGTCGCTGTTGTCGACGAAGGTGTACCAGGTCTCGTCGGGGTAGACCACCGCCACCGGGCCGCCTGCACAGCGGTCCAGGCAGCCGGACTTGTTGACACGCACCCCGCCCGCGCCGGCCAGGCCCGCCGCCTTCACCTGCTGCTTGCAATGGTCGAAGCCAGCCAGCGCGCCCTGGCCGGCACAGCACGCCTCGCCACTGCTGCGCTGGTTGAGACAGAAAAAGATGTGGTGTCGGTAGTAGCTCATGGGTGGGCGATTGTAGAGAGCGCCCGGGGAAACCCTGGACAGGGCCGAGCACGGGCCGGGGCGCTCAACGCCGCTCAGCGCCGGCCGGCGCGCACCAGCAGCCAGGCGATGGCCGCATACGGCCACAGCCAGCCCAGCCACTGCACCACACCATGGAAGCGCACGAAGCGGCCCTGCTCCCAGCGCT
Source organism: Burkholderiales bacterium (assembly GCA_038218895.1). Classification (GTDB taxonomy): domain Bacteria; phylum Pseudomonadota; class Gammaproteobacteria; order Burkholderiales; family Burkholderiaceae_C; genus Pseudaquabacterium. The sequence continues at coordinate 3,523 of JBBRJU010000127.1, read as the reverse complement.
GCAGGCTGTCGGCGAAATACGGGTCGGTGGGTGCGCCGTGCACCAGCACCACCAGGCCGCTCAGCGCCACCAGCGCCAGCGCGCCGGCCAGGCGCGGGCGCAGCCACAGGCCGGCCAGCGCCAGCAGCAGGGCCACGCCCATCGCGGCCAGCGTGCCGGGGGTGCGCCAGGCCAGCGCATGGTCAGGGCCGAAGTTCAACAACGTCGACAGCGTGGTGGCGCCCGCCGCCATCGCGGCCGCACCCAGCGCCAGGCCCAGGCGGCGCCAGCCTGGCCGCGCTGCGGCAAATGCCAACAGGCAGGGGCCGAGCAGGCCCAGCATCACCGCCACCGCAGCGGCCTGGGGCGACAAGGCTGCTGGAGCGTCCAGCGACGGCACCAGCCAGTCGGACACCGGCTGGGCCCAGGGCACGTCGACCAGCAACGCGGCCACCGCATCACGCAGCACTTCACCCACCTGGCCCAGGCCCAGCGGGACCGGCGTCGGAAACTGCAGCGCCACCGGCCACAGCACCAGCAGCGCCAGCGCGCCGGCGTTGCCGTGCTCCAGCCAGCGCTCGCGCGCCGCCTGCCAGCGCCGCAACAGGCCCAGGGCCTGCGCCAGCCATGCCAGTAGCGCGCCCACCGTGGCGCCAAGCGCATTGAGCACCCAGTCCAGCAGCGACGGCACCCGTGGCGGCAGCAACTGCTGGGTGAGCTCCAGCAAGTAGGACAGGCTGGCACCGACCAGCATGCCCGATGCCAGGGCCGCCAGCGGGCTGCGGCCCTGGCGCAATCGGCCCAACGCCAGCAGCGCGCCCAATGGCGCATAGGCCAGCAGGTTGCCGGTGATGTCGAACGGGATGAAGTAGCGCGGCCAGGGCAGGCGCAGCAGCTGCCACGCCGGCACACCCGGCGGCCAGCGCCAGCCGTCAAATGGGAACAGGCTGGCGTAGACGATCAGCCCGGCCCAGGCCCAGGCCAGGGGCACGGCCGAGCTGCGTTCACCGGCTGGGCTGGCCCGCAATGCTGGGCGCTCCGCGCTAGAACGGCTTGACGACAGCCAGCACCACGATGCCGATGAACAGCAGCACCGACACCTCGTTGAAGACGCGGAACCACTTGTGGCTGCGCTGGTTGCAAAACAGCTCGAAGCGGCGCAGGTGGCCGCGGCACATGTGCTGGTAGCCGATCACCACCACCACCAGCGCCAGCTTGGCATACAGCCAGCCGCTGCCGGCAAAGCGGCCCGCGCCGTAGCCCAGCCACAGCCAGGTGCCCAGCACCAGGGCCACCACCATCAGGATGTTGGAAAACCGGTAGAGCTTGCGCCCCATCAGCAGCAGGCGCTCACGCTCGGCATGGCTGTCGGCAGGCACCATCGCCAGGTTGACGAGGATGCGCGGCAGGTAGAACAGGCCAGCGAACCAACTGGAGACGAAGACGATGTGGAAGGCCTGGATCCACAAGTAGGCTGAACTCATGGCCGCATTATCGCGATGCGCCTGCGGGCGGGCCGACCCGACAGGCAGGATGCGCGGCAGACCAAAAAAAGAACCCCAGTCACGGGGACTGGGGTGGCAAGCCTTGCCGCTGTCATCACGCCAAGGCACCTGCTCAGGGAGGAAAAGCAGGGGGCCATCACCTTTCGGCGACCACCCGATACGATATTAGCAGATTGGTTCCGTGCGCCAAGCCCGGCTGCGGTGCGCCACCGCGTGTCATGCTGGTGACCGCCGGCGCGGTGCAAGCGCCGAGAATCTTGTCCACTTTCAACCGGAGCATTGACGCCATGGCCCTGCCACCCCTGCCCGCCTTTCCGGCCAGCCGGCCGCGCCGCCTGCGCCGCGACGCCTTCACCCGCGCGCTGGTGCGCGAGCACCACCTGCACGCCAGCGACCTGATCCTGCCGGTGTTCGTGCACGACGGCCATGACAGGGTACAGGACGTGCCCAGCATGCCGGGCGTGCAGCGGCTGTCGATCGACCGGCTGATGGGCCTGGCCGAGCAATGCGTGCAGCTGGGCGTGCCGGTGATCGCGCTGTTTCCGGTGATCGCGCCCGAGCTCAAGACACCCGACGGCCGGGAAGCCACCAACCCCGACGGCCTGGTGCCGCGCACCGTGCGCGCGCTGAAAGACCGCTTCCCGCAGCTGGGCGTGCTGTGCGACGGGGCGCTCGACCCCTTCACCAGCCACGGCCAGGACGGCCTGCTCGACGAGACCGGCTACATCATCAACGACAGCACCGTGGCGGTGCTGACGAAACAAGCCCTGGTGCAGGCCGGTGCGGGTGTGGACATCGTGGCGCCCAGCGACATGATGGACGGGCGCATCGGCGCCATCCGCACGGCGCTGGAAGGCGCCGGCCACATCCACACCCGCATCATGGCCTACAGCGCCAAGTACGCCAGCGCCTTCTACGGCCCGTTCCGCGACGCGGTCGGCTCGGCCGCCAACCGGGGCATGAGCGACAAGAAGGCCTACCAGATGGACCCGGGCAACAGCGACGAGGCATTGCGCGAGGTGGGCCTGGACCTGGCCGAGGGTGCCGACATGGTGATGGTCAAGCCCGGCATGCCGTACCTGGACATCGTGCGCCGGGTGAAAGACGAATTCCGCGTGCCGACCTTTGCCTACCAGGTGAGTGGCGAATACGCGATGCTGAAGGCCGCCGCCGCCAACGGCTGGCTCGATGGCGACGCGGTGATGATGGAAAGCCTGCTGGCTTTCAAGCGGGCCGGCGCCGATGGCGTGCTGACCTACTTCGCGCTGGATGCAGCGCGCAAGCTCAAGCAGGGCTGATCAGGCCCGGTACGGGTCGTGCAGCCCCAGGCCACGCAGGATGGCGGTCTCGCGGGCCTCCATCTCTGCTGCCTCGGCGTCGTCTGCATGGTTCAGCCCCTGCGCATGCAGGGCGCCATGCACCAGCAGGTGGGCGGCATGGTCGGCCACCGGCAGGCCCAGGTGGGCCGCCTCCCGCTGCAGCACACCGGCGGCCAGCACCAGGTCAGCCACCACCACCGGCGCATGCTGGTAGTCGAAGGTGAGCACGTTGGTGGCGTGGTCCTGGGCGCGAAAGTCGCGGTTGAGCTGCCGGCATTCATCGTCGGCCACCACGCGCACCGTGATCTCGGCCGGCGTGTCGAGCGCGGCGCACAGCCAACGCTGCACCTGGTGGCGTGGCAGCTGTGCGCGCAGGCCGGGGTCGGCAAACTGTAGCGACAACTGCAGGTCGGCCCGGCGGATCACGGCTGCTTCCGGTCGGCGCCGGCAGCGTCGTAGGCGTCGACGATGCGTGCCACCAGCGGGTGGCGCACCACGTCGGCCGAGCTGAAGTGGCTGAAGGCGATGCCACGCACCCCCTGCAGCACCTGGGCGGCGTCGCTCAGGCCGCTCTGGCTGCCCTTGGGCAGGTCGACCTGGCTGACGTCGCCCGTCACCACCGCGCGGCTGCCGAAGCCGATGCGGGTGAGGAACATCTTCATCTGCTCGGGCGTGGTGTTCTGCGCCTCGTCGAGGATGACGAAGGCGTGGTTGAGGGTG
>JBBRJU010000126.1:0-6535 GCA_038218895.1 Burkholderiales bacterium | reverse complement strand
CTTCAGCGCATCAAAGGCGGTGTCGCCTTCGCCATATCGCTTTCGAAGACCTTCGATGCGTATGCCGAGTTCAGACACCTCAGCCTCCGATCGCCGCGGCCGGGTCGACCTTCAGCGCGATCCGGATGGCCAGTGTGCTGGCGAGCGCGCAAATCACCATCACCGCCGCCAACCCACGCACGGCATCGCCCGACTCCAGCAGCACGTACTTCGGGAACACGGGTGCCCAGAACGTGGCCGCCACCTTGCCGACGATGAAGCCGATCAGCCCCAGCCCCAGCGCCTGCTGCAGGATCATGCCGGCGATGGTGCGGTTGCGGGTGCCGATCAGCTTGAGCACCGCGATCTCGCGGATCTTGCCGAGCGTCATCGTGTAGATGATGAAGGCCACGATGGCCGCACTGACGATGGCCAGGATGACCACGAACATGCCGATCTGCCGGGCAGAGGTGGCGATCAGCTTGGCCACCAGGATCTCTTCCATCTGCACCCGGGTGAAGGCTTCCAGGTGCTTCCAGCGGCGAATGGGTTCGGCCACCGCCTCGGCGTCGAAGCCTGGCTTCAGTTGCACCAGCACCGCGTTGACGTTGTGGTTGCTGGCCTGTGATGCCTGAATCGCCTCCAGCAGCCCGGGCACGCCGGGCCGGTTCAGGCCCGGGTTGGCAGCGGTGCGCGCACGGTCGTTCAAGATGGCGTCGTTGTCCTTCAGGAACTGCGCCTCCTGCGCGTCTTTCAGCGGGATGAAGACCATCGGGTCACCGCCCGACGACACCATGCGCTGGGTCAGGCCGACCACGGTGTAATCATGGCGCCGGATGCGGATGCGTTGGCCCAGCGCAAAGCCCGTCTTCACGTCTGCCACGGCCTCGTAGTGGCTGCGGGTGATGTGGCGCCCGGCGACCAGGTAGCCCGGCTCGCCGGGCAGCCCCGGCTGGCCGGTGTCGAAACCAACCACCATCGCGCGCACGTCAGTGGCATCGCTGCGCACCTGCATCGTCAGGTAGGTGACGTTGGCGGCACGCGCCACGCCAGGCATGCCGAGAATGCTGCGCACCACGTCGTCGCGGATGCCGGAGGCTTCGGCATACGGCCCCTGTGTGTCTTGTTGCACCACCCACAGGTCGGCGCGGCTGTTGTTGAGCAGCATTCTTGCGTCGTCGACCATGCCGCGGTAGACACCGGCCATGGTCAGCGTGACGCCGATCAACAGACCCAAGCCGACCCCGGTGAGCACGAACTTGCCCCAGGAATGCAGGATGTCACGCCCGGCCAGGCTGATCATGGTTTCTGGCCCGCGACCGCATCGACAAGCTGGATGCGGCTGCCGGCAGTGAGTTCTTTCGCGCTGTACACCACCACCGGGTCACCGGCCTGCAGGCCGTCGAGCACCTGCACGCTGCCGTCCAGGCCGGTCTGGCCCAGGCGCAGCGGCGCAAAGCGCAGCCCGCTGCCATCGGCCAGCCACACGCCGGTCTTGTCGCCCTGGCGCTTGATGCTGGCGTTCGACACCACCAGGCCCGGCGCGGTGCTGGGCAGGCTGACCGTCACTTCAGCCAGTTCACCCAGCGACAGACTGCCTGGCAAGGTGTCGAAGCTGACCTGCGCGACGCGTTCTTCGGTCACGCTGTCGCTGACCACTTCGACGCGCGCCACCTGGCCGGCCAGCGGCAGCGCCGGGGTCGACCGCAAGCGGATGTCGGCGCGAAGCCCCGCCGCCAGGCCCGCCGAGCGGCCCTGGTCGAAGCGCACCTTGACCCACAGCGTCGCCGGCTCGACCAGCCTGAGCACGGCCTGGCCCGCCACCACGGTGGAGCCCGGTTCGGCGTCGCGGCTGATCACCACGCCGTCGGCCGGTGCCAGCAGCCGCACGTTGTCGCGCTGCTGTCGCAGGCCGGCGCGCTCGGCGTTCAGTCGGCGCATGTCCTGGCGCGCTGCGGCGAGGTTGGCGTCAGCCCCGCTGACCCCGGCGTCGGCCGAGGTCTGTTCCTGCAACTTGGCTTCCAGCGCGCCGGTGCTGATGAAGTGTTGCGCCGCCAGATCGCGGTAGCGGCGCGCGTTGATGGCGGCCAGTTCTTTCCTGGCCAATGCATCTTGGCGTTGCGCCTGCACCGCCGCTGCGGCACTGCCGGCGCGCGCAATCGACGCGTCCAGCGCAGCCACCCGTTCGTCGATGTCCACCGGGTCCATCTCGGCCAGCAACTGCCCGGCCTTCACTGGCGCGCCGACATCGACGAGCACCCGCAAAACCCGGCCTGCGGTGGTGGGCCCGATCATGTAGGCGCGGCGCGCCTCGACCGTGCCGATGCCAAACAGCGCTGGCGACACGGCGGCGCTCTCCGCCTGCTGCACCGTGACGCGCGTTGGTGCCAAGGGCCCCGAGCGCATCGCGACGAATACCAGCGCGGCCACCAGCAAGACGCCCAGCAGCCCCAGGCCCCAGCGTCGCAGCATCGGCCCGGCCTGCTGCAGGCGGCCAGGCTGGGTCACCGCTCCAGCCGTTCGATGCCCAGCGACTTGAGCACGTACTTTTCATAGATCGGCTCCGAGGTGCCGTTCTTCATCTTGTACATGAAGTACTTCTCGTAGCCCACCTTGGCCAGGTGCACCCACTTGCCCTTCTTGAACCAGTTGACGTTGCGCGGCGGGATCTGCGGCATCGCGACAAACGCGGCGCCGGTGTCGCCCATGTCGGCCAGGCAGATCGCGTTCCAGGTGCCTTTGGCTGTGGCGGGTTGCCCCGCGATGTCGCTGGCGATGTTGTGCACGATCGCCGTCACCATCGTCTCGATCATGTAGCCGGTCTTGGGCGCGCCGGTGGCCACCGGCGTCACCTCGACCGGCGGGATCGCCACGCAGACGCCGGCCGAATAGATGTTGCGGAACTTCTTGCTGCGCTGGAATTCGTCGATCAGCACGAAGCCGCGTGGGTTGCACAGCCCTTCCACCGCTGCCACTGCATCGACGCCCTTGAAGGCCGGCAGCATCATGCTGAACTTGAACGGCAGTTCATGTTCCTTCTTCGGCTGGCCGCTGTCGTCCATTTCGGTCACGAACATCTTGCCTGCTTCGACCTTGGTCACCTTGGCGTTGGTGATCCACTTGATGTCGTTGTTGCGGAACTCGCTCTCCAGCATCGACTTGGAATCACCGACACCGCCCAGCCCCATGTGGCCGACGTAAGGCTCGCTGGTGACGTAGGTGATCGGCACCTTGTTGCGCAGCTTGCGGCGCTTCAGGTCGGTGTTGAAGATGAACGAGAACTCATAGGCCGGCCCGAAGCACGAGGCGCCGGGCATGGCGCCGATGACGGCCGGGCCCGGGTCCTGCAGGAACTCCTGGTACTTCGCCCAGGTGGTTTCGGCATGGTCGACCTTGCAGATCGACTGTGTGTAGCCGCCGGGGCCGGCACCCGGGATGTCGTCGAACGCGAGCTTGGGGCCGGTGGTGATGATGAGGTAGTCATAAGCCAGGCGGGTGCCATCGGCCAGGTCCAGCGCATTGCCGTCGGCGTCGATGCGCTGCACCGACTGGGCAACGAAAGCGATGTCCTTCTTTTCGAGATGGGGCCGCAGCGGGAAGGTGATGGTGTCGCGCTCGCGCCAGCCTACCGCGAGCCAGGGGTTGGAGGGCACGAACTGGAAATAGTCGACGTCGTTGACGACGGTGATGCGGTGCGTCTTGTCCAGCAGTGCGCGCAGTTCATAGGCTGCGGGCATGCCGCCGATACCGGCGCCGAGGATGACGATGTGGGCCATGGAAGTCTCCTGAAGGCCGCCTGCGCGGCTGTGGGTCTGAACGCTGTGAACGTGGTGATTGCTGTGAAGGGCTCGGCTGGTGGTGCTTGCACTGCGGCCGGCGCATGCCGTTGGCGCGGCGGTGCCGGCGTTGGTCAGTCGAACGCCGGTTGTTCCGGCTTGACCACCGGCTTGCCGGCGGCGACCCAGGCATCGATTCCCCCGGCGATCGACACCACATCGAGATAGCCCATGTCGCGCATCACCGCTGCAGCCAGCGCTGCACGGCCACTGGTCTTGCAGTAGAGAACCACCTTCAAGTCACGGGCGCTGAGTGCCGGCGTGCCGCTGAGCTTGAACTCCAGCAGCCCGCGCGAGACGTGCATGGCGCCGGGCAGGTGGCCGGTGGCGTACTCGTTGTCCTCGCGCACGTCGAGCAGCACATCGGCACGCAACAGCGCCTGTTCGGCCGCGTCGACAGACAGCTCCTGCACGCGGGTCTTGGCAGCGATCACCAGGTCATGGGCGGATTTCATCGGCATCCTTTCGGGTTGAAACTGCGGGTTCATGGCGCCTGCGTTGCATCCTGTTCGGCGGCACGCAGCGCCTGTTCGTCTAGCGCGCCGGCCAGCGCCGCCAGGCGCAAGCGTTCCACCACCAGCGCCACGCGGGCTTGCGCAAGCGCAAGTTGTGCCGTGGCGCGGTCGTTCTCGGCGTTGAGCAGGTCCAGCGTGGTGCGGTCGCCGACCTCGCGCCCCAGCGCCGTGGCATCGCTGCGCGCCTGGGCGGCCTGCAGCGCCTGGGCCAGCGCCGCGATGCGTTCGGCGCCCACGTTCAAGCCCAGCCAGGACGTGCGCACCTGCTGTGCCAGCTGCTCGCGGCTGCTGTCCAATTCGGCGGCGGCCTGGTCGGCCAATCGCAGGGTCTCCAGCTGCCGCGCATCACGCGCGCCGCCGTCAAAGAGCGGCACTGTCAGCTGCAGGCCGATCGATCGGTTGCCGGCGCGGTTGCTGGCATGGCCGAAATCGCCCTGGCCGCTGAGGTGCTCCTGGGCCAGCTGCCCGACCACGTCCACCGTGGCCGACGCACGCAGGCTGTGCTTGGCCGCCTCCTGGCGCGCGATGTCCAGCGCCAGGCGGCGCATGCGCAGGCCGGGGTTGCCAGCCTCCGCGTCGGCCAGCGCGGTGGCCAGTGCCGGTGTCGGCAGGCTGGCCATCCGGCCCAGCGGCAGACGTGCTTGCAGCCCGTCGGCTGGCAGGCCGCTGCTGTCTGCCAGTGATTGGCGTTTCAGCTGCAGGTCGACGTCGGTGGCCATGCGCTGCGCGCGTACAGCACCGAGGCGGGCCATCGCTTCGTAGGTGTCGGTCACTGGCGAGGCGCCGATCTTGAAGCGGTCTTGCGCCTCATCGCCCGCGCGCTGCACCGCGTCGAGCTGCCGTTGCTGCACGCGCAGTGCCTCTTCAGCCAGCGCCAGGTCGAAGTAGCGCTCGGCGGTGCGCAGCATCAGCGCCTGGCGGTCGGCCAGCCATTGCACTTCGGCCACGTCGACGGCCAGGCCGATCTGAACCTGCTGCGCGCGGCGCAGCGGGTTGACCAGCGGTTGAACGAGCGTCACCGCCGCACGCGCTGCGACGCCGCTGTTGATGGATGTGGCAAACCCCACATCACGCGAGGTGCCGAAGCCCGGCGCCGAAAATTGGGCGCCCTGGGTCGCGGTGTTGCTGCCGGCGATGCCGACCGATGTGCTCAGGGCCACCTGGGGCCGCCACAGCGCCGCTGCCTGGTCGCGCCTGGGCTGCGCTGCCGCATGTGCGGCGTCGGCCACGGCCAGCGTCTTGTCATGGCGCGCGGCCGCCTGCCAGACGGCAACCAGATCGGCAGCCATCACCGCTGGTGCCAGGCAGGCCATGGCCACCGCCACGGCGAGTGTCCCGGCTGCCATGCGCAAGCTGCGCATGGGCTTCCGCCCGCGCGTGCGATCAGCTTGCAACATGGGTTTGCACCCAGCGCACCAGGTCGGCGGCGGTCAGCGCGCCGGCCTGGCGTGCCACTTCCTTGCCGCCGCGAAACAGGATCAGTGTCGGGATGCTGCGGATGGCGTAGGCCGCACTGGCTTGCGGGCTGGCCTCGGTGTCGACCTTGGCGAAGCGCACCTGCGGCAGCTGCGTGGCGGCATTGGCGAAGTGCGGCGCCATCATCTTGCAGGGGCCGCACCAGTCGGCCCAGAAGTCGACCAGCACCGGCAGGTCGGTGTGCGCGATGTAGCGTGGCAAGACGGCGTCGCTCAGCGCGACAGGCTGGGTGGCCATCAGTGCGGCGCCACACTTGCCGCACACCGGCTGGTCGTTCAATCGCTGTTCAGGCACCCGGTTGGTGGCGCCGCAGGCAGGGCAGCTGAGTTGCATGGTCAGGCCCCCGCGCGCGCGCCGAGCTTGCGCACGATGGTTTCCATCAGGCACCAATTCGTCAGCGCGCTCTGCAGCAGGTTGATGCCGACGAAGGCGGTGAAGGCCAGCCACCATTGGCTGACGAAGACCGGGCTGCCGGGGATGCCCAGGGCCAGTGACAACAGGATGAAGGTGCCAGCGGCGAGTCGAACGATTTGCCAGGAAGTCATGGTCAAGCTCCTTGAATGGGCTAGGGGGTTGCGGGGGCGTCGGGCACGCCGGAGTCCGCTGCGGAACCTGTGATGGCCGTGAGCCGGTGGCGGTAGGCCATGTAGTAGAGGATCGGAATCACGACCAGCGTCAGCACGGTGGACACCGAGATGCCGAAGATCAGCGAGATCGCCAGGCCGTTGA
>JBBRJU010000125.1:0-6538 GCA_038218895.1 Burkholderiales bacterium | reverse complement strand
CGCCGCAGCCGCCGCAAACAGGCTGCTGATCTCGGTTTCGCGGGTTTCAACCACCAGGCGTGAACTCAGGCCTTGGTAGACCTTTTTCAGGTCGTCGGCGGTGCCAGCGTAGTAGTAATCGGCCTGGGTGATGCTGGAAATGTTTTTGAGCGTGTCTTCGTCCAAGCGCACCCGCATCGACCAGCCTTCAAAACCGATGGTCTCGCCGTCTTTGGTGCCGATGCCCACGGTGTAGACACGCACGCCTCGATCAGCTGCCATCTTGGCGGCTTCCAAGGGGTCGGGGCCGGTGGTGCGCTGGCCATCGGTCAGCAGGATCACCGCAGCCGACGTGTAGCTGCCCGGCTCCACCGGCTCGAAGGGCTTGCGCGCCTTCTTGTCCTCGGGCGCTGCGGGCATGGCGCGCGCACCGGTGATCTGGCTCAGGTCGATGCCCTCGTCGGGGAACAGCGTGGCCAGCGACAGGATCAGCCCCGAGCCGATGGCGGTGGCGCGCTGCATCTGGAAGCGGTCGATCGAGGCCACCACGTCCTCGCGGCTGAGCGTGGGCGCCTGCACCACTGCCGCGGTGCCGGCAAACGACACCACGCCGATGCGCTCGTTGCGCGGCAGCCCGGCGTGGAACGCCTTGGCCGCCTCTTGCGCCGCCACCATGCGGTTGGGTTTGACATCGGTGGCGCGCATGCTGCCCGACACATCCATGGCCAGGATGATGGTCTGGTCCCGCGCGGGCAGCTTGAGCTTGACCACCGGCCGGGTTGTGGCCAACAGCAGCAGGGCCAGTGCAAGCAGCAGCAGCAGCGGCGGCACATGGCGGCGCCAGCCCGGGCCGCTGCCCAGTGCCTGGCGCACGATGGCCACGCTGGCCAGGCGCACGTTGTTCTTCTTGCGCCGTGCCAGCAGGCGCAGGTACAAAAGCACCAGAAGTGGCAGCAGCAGCAGGGTCCACAGCCAGTCGGGCCACAGCAGTGTCATGGCGTTGTCCTCGGGAATCAGGCCGCAGCCGCGATGGCGGGTGCTGCGGGTGCGGGTGTGGGTGCGGGTGCAGTGGGTGTGCGCAGCGCCGCAGGCATGCGGTGGCCGCTGACGGCGCGGCCGCGCTGGCGGCGCAGCGCCACATAGCTCAGCAGCGCGGCCAGCAGGTCTTCGTCGGTGGCCAGCTCCAGCACATCGACGCCGGCGCTCTGCAATTGGTCGCGCAGCGTTTCTTCATGCTGTGCGGCCAGGGTTTCGAAGCGTGCGCGGAAAGCGGCGTCCTGGGTGTCGACCAGCAACTGCTCACCGGTCTCGGCGTCTTCCACCGTCAGCAGGCCGATGTCGGGCAGGGCCATCTCCAGCGGGTCGACCAGGCGCACTGCCAGCACCTCGTGGCGACGGGCCAGCCGCCCCAGCGGCGCCGCCCAGCCAGGGTCGCTGATGAAATCACTCACCACGAACAGCAGCGATCGCCGCCGCACGATGCCTTCGGCCCGGCCCAGCAGGTCGGCCAGCTGCGTGGGGGCAGCCTGGCCGGCCTTGCCACGGGTGGCAGCGCGCGGCGGCGGCTGGCGCATGCGCGCCAGCAGTTGCAGCCCCTGCTTGCGGCCCAGGCCGGGTGGCACCACCGCCAGACGCTGGCGTACATCGACCGCACCCGGGTGGTACAGGATCGCGCCCACCCGGTTGCCGTGGCGGGTGAGCAGGCGCGCCAGCGCCGCCACGAAGCCCTCGCTCAGGCCCAGCTTGGTCTGGTCGGCCGAGCCGAAATCCACGCTGCCCGACAGATCCAGCAGGAACCAGGCGCTCAGCTCGCGGTCTTCGGTGAACTGGCGCACATGCGGCACCTGCAGCCGGGCGGTGACGTTCCAGTCGATGTGGCGCACGTCGTCGGCATGCTGGTATTCACGCAGGTCGGCCAGGTCGAGCCCGGTGCCGCGCCACAGCGTGCGGTAGTCGCCTTGCAGCAGGCCGTCGAGCCGGCGCAGTACCGTCCATTCCAGGCGGTGCAGCAGGGGCTCGGCGGTCATGTCGGCGCCGCGTCCGCCGGGGACGTCGGCCGATCCCCCGGCGGGGACGGCGGGCCGGCTCGGCGCGCCGGCGCGGGTGGGCACAGCCTGTGTCATGTCGGGTGCTGCATCGGCTTGTCGGGCAGGGGCAGGCGCGCCATCACCTTGCTGATCAAGGCGTCGGCCGTCAGCCCCTCGGCCAGCGCCTCGTAACTGAGCACCACGCGGTGGCGCAGGCAATCGGCGGCCAGGTCGCCCAGGTCTTCGGGCAACACATAACCGCGCCCGCGCATGAAGGCCAGCGCCCGCGCCGCTTCGACCAGGGCGATGCTGGCGCGCGGGCTGGCGCCGTAGCTCAGGTACTTGCCCAGTTCGGCCAGGCCATGCTTGTCGGGCCGGCGGGTGGCGCCCACCAGCTTCACCGCGTACTGGATCAGGCTGGGGTCGACATAGACCTGGCGGCACAGCTGCTGCAGCTCGGCCAGCTGGCTGGTGCTGGCCACCGGCGTGGCCGCCAGCGGCGGGCCGATGACGCGTTCGACGATGACAAATTCTTCTTCATCGCTCGGGTAGTCGACCAGCACCTTCATCATGAAGCGGTCGACCTGGGCCTCGGGCAGCGGGTAGGTGCCTTCGGTCTCGATCGGGTTCTGGGTGGCCATCACGATGAACGGCGCGGGCACTTTGTGGGTCTCGCCGGCAATCGTGACCTGGCGTTCCTGCATCACCTCCAGCAGCGCGCTCTGCACCTTGGCGGGCGCGCGGTTGATCTCGTCGGCCAGCAGCAGATTGGCGAACACCGGCCCCAGCGTGGTGCCGAACTCGCCGGTCTTCTGGTTGTAGATGCGCGTGCCCACCAGGTCGGCCGGCACCAGATCGGGCGTGAACTGGATGCGCTTGTAACTGCCGCGCAGGGTGGCCGCCAAGGTGCGCACCGTCAGGGTCTTGGCCAGGCCGGGCACACCTTCGACCAGCAGGTGGCCCTGGGCCAGCAGGGACACCATCACCCGTTCGAGGAAGCGGTCTTGCCCGACGACGACGCGCTTGACTTCATAGAGGATGCGCTCCATCAACTGGGCGGTTTCGGCGGCAATGACAGGTGGTTGGCTCATGGCGGGGTGCTCGGCAGGGTCAGCAGGGTCAGCAATGTCAGCGATGTCAGAAGGGCGGCAGGCCGGCACCGGCGGCGGCGTTTTCGATCGGCACCGCAAAACCGATGCCGATGAAGGTGCGCTGGTCGTTGGGGTTCATGATGGCGGTGACGATGCCCACCACATGGCCGTCCATGGTGATCAGCGGCCCGCCGGAATTGCCGGGGTTGGCCGCAGCATCGAACTGGATCAGGTTGGTGAGGATGCGCCGGCCCTCGGGCGAGCGGAATTCGCGCTTGAGCCCCGACACCACACCTTGCGATGCCGACGGCCCGATGCCAAACGGGAAGCCCACCGCCATCACTGCCTCGCCGGGTGACAGGCCGGTGGTGGACCGCATGGTGGCGGCATGCAGGTCGTCGGGAATGGTGAGCGCCTGCAGCACCGCCAGGTCGTTCTCGGGCATCAGGTTCACCACCCGGGCCTCGCTCTGGCTGCCATCGGCAAAGGTGATGGTGATGCGGGCGGCGCCTTCCACCACATGCAGGTTGGTCAGGATCAGGCCCTTGTCGACGATGACCACGCCGGTGCCCACGCTGCGGCCTTCATGCGGGTCGGCATCGTCCGATTCAGGTGCCGGCACCACCGGCTTGCCGTTCTTGGCGGTCTTGCTGCCGGCGGCCGACGCAGCGGCAGCGGGCTCACCCACCACCCGCACCACCGACGGCAGGATGGCTTCGTAAGCGGCCAGGCCGGCAGACTGCAGCGGCTCCTTGGCGATCGAATCACGCAGCGCAGCGTCGATCTGCGCCAGGCCCGGCGGGCGCTGCACCTTGGCGGTCCAGGCCGGCCAGCCTGCCACCCCCATCGCCAGCACCAGGCCGGCGGCCCACAGCCAGCGCTCACGCCGCAGCAGGCGCTGACGCCAGTTGGGCGGGTTTGCCGTTGCGGTATCGGCCGGCGGGGGGCCGGGCGGGGAAGCCGGGGCGGCCGTTGCCGGCGCAGTGCCGACGGCGCGGGCGGGGGATCGGCTGTAGATCGAAGGGCGTGCCATCGTCACCGGCTCCGGCAGCCTCCAGCGGACTGCCTGCAATCACGGTATCACGGCCCGCCAGCGCCTGCAGCCGCACGGAAATGGCCCCGCGCTGCTGCATCATCGGGCCATGCCGCCGGTCTGGATCGACACCCACTGCCACCTCGATGCGCCCGAGTTCGAGACCGACCGCGCCGCAGTGCTGGCCCACGCCCGTGCTGCCGGCGTGGTGCTGCAAGTGCTGCCGGCGGTGATGGCATCGAACTTCGACACCGTGCGCCAACTGGCCCATGCCCACGGCCTGGCCTATGCGCTGGGCATCCACCCGCTGTGCGTGGACCGCAGCGCCGATGCCGACCTGGACATCCTGGCCGAGATGCTGGCGCGCCACCGCGACGACCCGCGCCTGGTGGCGGTGGGCGAGATCGGGCTGGACCATGCCGTGCCCGGCCTGGACCTGTTGCGTGCCGAGCGCTTCTACCAGGCCCAACTGAAGCTGGCGCGGGATGCAGGCCTGCCGGTCATCCTGCATGTGCGGCGGTCGGCTGACGGGCTGCTCAAGGGCCTGCGGCGTTTCGGCGTGCCTGGCGGCATTGCCCATGCCTTCAACGCCAGCCAGGTGCAGGCCGATGTATTTCTCGGCATGGGCTTCCGGCTGGGTTTCGGCGGCGCGATGACCTATGCGCCTGCGCTGCAGATCCGCCGGCTGGCCACCACCCTGCCGGCCAGCAGTCTGGTGCTGGAGACCGACGCGCCCGACATCCCGCCGCACTGGCTGTACCGCACCGCAGCGCAGCGCACTGCAGGCGATGTCACCGGCCGCAATGAACCGGCCGAGCTGCCACGCATCGCCGCCACCCTGGCCGACTTGCGCGGCTGGACGCTGGCCGCCACGGCCGCTACCACCACCGCCAACGCGCTGGCGGCGCTGCCGCGGCTGGCCGGTCTGCTGTAGCGGGCGGCCCACAATGCACGCAGCCAGCCCGTCCATGATCTTCAGGTCAAAGCACGCACTGCGGTACTCAGCAATATGACGATGGTTTCGACGTGCCTGCGCAAGCCAGTGTGCGCCGTGGCGCCACTGCAGGGCCTGGCTGCCGTGGCGGGCCCCGGCACCCGGCTGCTGCTGCTGGGCAGTTTTCCGGGGGCGGCCTCACTCGCCGCGCAGCAGTACTACGAGTTCCCGCGCAACCAGTTCTGGCAGCTGCTGTCAGCCATCTGGCAAGCCGACCTGGGCGGCCTGGCCTATGCCGGCCGCCTGCAGGCCCTGCAAGACCATGGCCTGGGCCTGTGGGACGTATACGCCAGCTGCCGCCGCCAGGGCAGCCTGGACAGCGCCATCCGCGACGCCGTGCCCAACGATCTGCCCGGCCTGGCCGCGCGCCTGCCGCAGCTGCAGGCCATTGCCCACAACGGCGGCGAATCGGCCCGCGCCATGCGGGTGACCGGCGCGCTGGGCCTGCCGGTGCACCGCCTGCCATCGAGCAGCCCGGCCAACGCCAGCTGGTCTTTCGCGCGCAAGCTGGCGGCCTGGCAGGCGGTGTTCCGGCAGCACGGGCTGGCATGATGGCCAAGAAGACGCAAACCCTGCTGGCCGGTGCCACCCTCAGTGAATTCGACGGTGTGCGCTATCTGCACCTGGGCACCGACTGGGTGCAGGGCGCCATGCGCATCCGCAGCCCGCGCAAGCTGGAGCTGGAGTACATCCAGCGCATGATGGCATGGCTGCTGTGGCGCCCCAGTGACGCGCTGGCCCAGGGCCATGCGGTGCAGCTGGGTCTGGGCGCGGGTGCGCTCACCCGCTTCAGCCACCAGGTGCTGCGCTGGCGCACCACGGTGGTGGAGATCAACCCCACGGTGATCGACGCCAACCGGCTATGGTTCCACCTGCCGGCCGACGATGCGCGCCTGCAGGTGCTGCAGGCCGATGCCGCGCATTGGGTGCAGGACAGCGCCCACCTGCAGACCGTGGACGCGCTGTGCGTGGACCTGTATGACCACGACGCCGCCGCGCCGGTGCTCGACGACGAGGCCTTCTACCGTGCCTGCCGCAGCCTGCTGGCACCGGGCGGATTGATGGCGGTGAACCTGTTCGGCCGTGACAGCAGCTTTGCCCGCAGCGCCGCCCGTGTGGCCGCAGCCTTCGGTGCCGACCAGGTGTGGCAGCTGGCGCCGACGGCCGAAGGCAACACCGTGCTGGTGGCCGGCCGCGACGTGGCCGTGCCCGACCGCGAGACGCTCTCGGCGCGGGCCGAGGTCATCGAATCCCGCTACGGCCTGAAGGCCCGCAAATGGCTCCGGCTGGTGCGGCCTTACCAGCCTGGGCTGGGGTGAGTGGCGGCGTGGGGTTTCGAGCTGCTGTTGGCTGCTGGCTGCGTGGTTGCTTGTGCGTCTTGCTGGTGCTTCGCCGATTTGCTGCAGCGCGCCGG
>JBBRJU010000124.1:0-6570 GCA_038218895.1 Burkholderiales bacterium | reverse complement strand
GGCAATTCGGCGGCCGCGGGCCCCAACCGCATCATGGCCCTCGCCCACCTCGCCGACCGCCCGGGCCAGGGGCGCCTCCAGCTGCTGGCGCTGGCCGCCAACGCGCCCGAGCCGGTGCATGTGCTGGTGCTGCCGTTGGCGGTGGTGGCCCAGCAGGGCCTGGCCACCGGCCAGACCATCACCGCCCGGCCGCGTCCCTACGGCACCGAGTTCGTGCATGCGGCGCACCAGGTGGCCTTCTTCCTGGTGTTGAGCGACAGCTGGCAGCGTGAGCTGGGTTCCCACCCGGTGCTGCTCTGAAGCCGGTTTGAGCCTGCGCACGCCGCTGCTGGGCGCGTTGGCCCTGTGCATGGCGGCTGCCGTGCAAGCCGATGTGCTGCGCCATTGCGCAGCGCCGCCGCCGCTGGACGCGGCGCAGCAAGACCGGTTGTTCCGCTTTGCTGCGCTGGTGCGCGATGCGCTGCAGCAATCCGGCGCGCGCGTGGCTCTGATCGCCCGCGCCGGGCTGGATCTGCGCCGCTTCGACCAGCGCTAAAGCCATGCCGGCATCAGCCTGCTGGCCAGCCCCAACACGCCATGGTCGGTTCGCCAGCTGTACTTCGATTGCGACGCCGGCCAGCCACGCTTGTTCGACCAGGGCCTGCCGGGCTTCGTGCTCGGCGGTGCCGACCCCGCGCTGGGCCATGTGGTGCTGTGGTTGCTGCCCGACGCCGCTGCACAGCCGCTGGAAACCGCAGCGCTGGACAGCGGCCAGGCCCTGCGCCTGCTGGGTGACACCTACAGCGCCAACGCCCATGCCGGCAGCATCCGCTACCAGAACTGCAACCAATGGGTGGCCGAGCTGCTGGCCCTGGCATGGGGCCAGCTGCCAGCCAGCGCCACGCCACGCGCCGATGCGCAGCACTGGCTGCAGCAGCAGGGCTATCTGCCCACCCGCATCGGTGTCAGCAACCCGCTGGTGATGCTGGCCGGCGCGCTGCTGCCCTGGCTGCACACCGACGACCACCCGCCCGACGCGGTGCAGCGCCAGCAGTTCGACATCAGCATGCCGGCCTCGATCGAGGCGTTTGTGCGCCTGCAGGTGCCCGGCGCGCAACGCATCGAGTTCTGCCATGACCAGCGGCAGATGGTGGTGCGCCAGGGCTGGGTGCCGCTGGCCGATGGCTGCCAGCCGGCGCCGGGTGACCAGGTCTTGCCGTTCACGCCAGATGCCAGGCTGCCGCTCATGCCAGCTGGCGAGCCCGCAGCCGCGCCAGCAGCAGCGCCGGCACGGTGAGGGCCAGCGCGGCGCCGGTCATCTGCAGTGGTGACAGCGGCATCAGCCCGCCGCCCGGCGCGATGAACATCAGCCCGCCCAGCATCAGCGCCAGGCGCACCGGCCATTCGAGCGCGCCGCAGCGGCGCAGGTCACCGATGCCCTGCTGGTAGCCCTGCAGCCCGCTGCACACCAGGGCGACGCCGATCAGGGCGGTGCTGAAGTGCATGGCAAAGTCGACCAGGCTGCCCTGCAGCAGCAGCGACGGGTTCATCAGGAAGAAGAAGGGCACGAAGTAGATGATGCTGCCGATCTTCATCGCCTCCAGGCCGGTCTCCATCGGGTTGCTCTTGGCCACCGACGCGGCGGCGAATGCGGCCAGCGCCACCGGCGGCGTGATGAACGACACCATGCCCCAGTACATGATGAACATGTGCACCGCCAGCGGGTCCAGCCCCACCTTGATCAGGCTCGGCGCCAGCAGCACCGCCAGGAAGATGTAGCAGGCGGTGATGGTCATGCCCATGCCGAGGATGAAGCTGGTGAGCGCGCCCATCAGCATCAGCAGCAGCGGCGAGTTGCCGGCCAGGTGCAGCAGCTCGGTGGTCAGTGTGCCTGTCAGGCCGGTGAGCGAGAACGCACCCACCAGCAAGCCCACGCCGGCCAGGATGGCCACCAGCTCGACAAACACGCGGCCGTTGCCCTCCAGAAAGGCCAGCAGCTCGCGCCGGCCCCAGCGCTGCGGCGAGAACAGCTGGTTGAGCACCAGCAGCAGCGCGGTGGCCAGCCAGGGTGCCCAGTTCTCGCGTTTCATCACCAGCAGCAGCACCACCAGCAGGATGATCACGAAGACGAAGTACCAGCCCTCGCGGAACACCCGGCCGAGCTTGGGCAGCTCGTTGCGGGGCAGCCCGACCAGGCCGTTGCGGGCGGCGTTGGCGTCGATCTGCATGAACAGCGCAAAGTAGTACAGCACCGCCGGCACTGCCGCTGCCAGCGCCACCTGGGCATAGGGGATGTCGAGGAACTCGGCCATCACGAAGGCGGTGGCGCCCATCACCGGCGGCGCCAGCACCGCGCCGGTGGACGCGCAGGCCTCCACCGCGCCGGCGGTGCTGGCCTTCATGCCGGTGCGCTTCATTGCCGGGATCGTCATGGTGCCGGTGGTCAGCACATTGCTGATCACGCTGCCGCTCATCGAGCCCAGCAGGCCCGACGAGAAGATCGCCACCTTGGCCGCGCCGCCGCGGTAGTGCCCGCACAGTGCAAACGCGAAGTTGATGAAGAAGGTGCCGGCACCGGTGTACTGCAGCGCCGTGCCGAACACCAGAAAGCCGATCACCAGCTCGGCGAAGGCGCGCATCGGGATGCCCAGCACACTCTCGCGCGAGAAGATGTGGAACGACGCTGCATCGAGCAGGCTCACCGACGGCGCGGTCAGTGGCGCGGGCATCACCGCCGAGAACAGCGGGAACAGCGAGAACAGGCCCATGATGATCAGCAGCGCCATGCCACCGGCGCGGCGCAGCGACTCCAGCACCAGCACCCAGCTGGCCACAGCCGCCCACACGATCCAGGGCGGTGCCACGCTGGGCGCGGCGTATTCCCAGCCGTTGCCGGCTGCGTCGCGCGCGGTCCAGGCCCACAGCAGGGCCAGGCCGCTGGCGACGGCAAACAGCAGGGTGTCGTGCCAGGGCACGTGGTCGAGCTGGTGCCCGGCGCGCGCCGGGTACAGCACGAAGGTCAGCGGCAGCAGCACCGCGATCAGCAGCCAGAAGTATTCGGTGTCCAGCAGTGTCACGTCGGCAAAGAAGCGCAGCGTGAACTGCTGGTTGAAGCACAGCGCCATCGACACCACCGTCCAGACCAGCAGCAGGGTGCGCCAGCCGGTGGACAGCACCCGGGTGCGCGCCGGGCTGTTGCCCGCCTCGCCGTCGTCCAGCGGCGCGGCCGGGCCCTTGGCGGGCTGGGGATCTGGAGGGGTGTCCGGCGCCTTGCTCATTCCTCGAACACCGGGTCCATGCCGGCCTTGACCAGGGCCGCCTTGCGCGCGCCGATCCAGCCCTTGTAGAAGGCGTCCTTGTCATCGGACGGGCTGGCCTTGGTGTAGGCGCCCCAGGCTGCCGCCAGCGTGGCCTGGCGCTTGAGCAGGCCGTCGTTGTGCTGCTGCGCTGCGGCCGTCCACACGCCGGCTTCTTTCAGTGCCCGCACGGCACCTGCGTGGTACGGCAGCACCCAGCTCAGGTTCTGGCGCTTGAGTTCCAGCCCGTCGGCGCCGGGTGCGCCGTCCTTGTAGTCGGCGTAGTTGTCGATCAACGACTTGGTCACCCCATGGACCAGGTCGGCCGGCTGGTTGCCGTAGGCCATGAAGATCGGATACGGATAGGCCGGCAGCTCCACCGGCGTGGCCTTGCTGAGGCCGCCTGCGCCGCATTCGGCGCGGTGCGGGTAGAAATACGGCCCCACCTGGTTGACACGTGCCCAGGCAGCCTTGTCACCGGCTGGCGCGGGTGGCCACATCAGGCCCCGCGGTGACGAATCCATCTCACGTGCCTGGCCCGAGATGGTGGACGCAAAAGCCGCGTCGACCTCGTTGTTGACCATGCCCTTCCACATCGCGCCATAGTTGGAGAACTCGATGATCTTCACGTCGGCGCGCGTCAGGCCGCCGTAGGCGATGACAGCCAGCGCGTTCTGGTTGAGCGCCGGGGAGCCGACCACAAAACCGACACGCTTGCCCTTCAGGTCCCTGATGTCCTTGACGCCTGCATCCTTGGCCACGCCCAGCGACAGGCCGTTGCACGAGGTGGACGCCAGCAGCAGCTGCACCGCCTGCGGGCCCCAGTCCTTGGCGCCGAACTCGAACACACCTTCCTGCGCAAAGTAGCTGCCAACGCCCATCGCCGACAACTGGGCGCGGCCGGACTTCAGCGGCGCCAGGCGGGCGATGTCGTTGCCGCCGGGCAGCACCCGCACGTCGCTGCTGTGGCGCTCCTTCATCATCTTGCCGATGGCCACGGCCATGTTGAAGCCTGACGAGCCGGTGTCGTAGGCAGTCATGGTCAGCGAGCCAGGCACCTTGGCATCTTGCGCCAGCGCCAGGCTGCTGGCCAGCAGGGCCGCGCCGGCCAGGGCCAGCAGCCGGGGAGTGAAAGCGTTCATCGAAGAGTCTCCAGCAAGCGTTGCAACCCGCTGCACGGCGCAGCGGTCGCGGTCGATGATGCGCAGGCGCTGCGCGCGGCGCAAGTTGCGGTGTACCCGGTGTCCCGCAGGTGGCTGCGGCTTGGTTGTGATGCGCTGCCAGCTGTCACGCTCCTTGTCCTGCCTGGTTGGCAGCCAGCAAGCAACCGGCATGTCGGCGCTGCCGATGCGACTAGTTGCATTTGTCGGCGGGGTGCACCACAACCACCCCAGTGTGGCCAAGTCCATGCCAGATCGCGCGCCCTGGTGCGATCATGCGGCTCTGTCCTGCAAGGAGTGGCCTGTGCCGACCCGTTTTGACACCCCCCGATGGGCCACCGCCGCACTGCGCTGCACCACCGTGTTGCTGGCGGCGGCGGCCGGAGTCGGCTGCGCCAGCCTGCAGCCGCCGCAGGCCACCATCGGGCAGTCGCAGGCCGACGTGCTGGCCAGCCTGGGCCCGCCCACCAGCCGCTACACCTTGCCGGCCGGCGCCCAGCGCCTGGAATACGCCACCGGCCCCTACGGCCGCACCACGCTGATGGTGGACCTGGGCGCCGACGGCCGGGTCACCACCAGCCAGCAGGTGCTGACCGAGGCCAACTTCGCCAAGGTCCGCGACGGCATGCCGCGCGACGAGGTGCTGCGCCTGCTGGGCCGCCCGGCTGAAAAGGCCGGCGAATACATGAACCGCCAGACCTGGTCGTGGCGCTATCCCACCTATGACTGCCTGTGGGCCCGCATCACCTTCGAACCCGACGGCAAGGTGCGCGGCGGTGCGTCCTTGCTGCCCGACCCGCGCTGCGATGTCGACCATTGATGGTGCCACCATGACCACCACCGTCTACGGCATCGCCAATTGCGACACCGTCAAGCGCGCGCGGGCCTGCCTGGCCGGGCATGGCGCGGCAGTGGTGTTCCATGATTTCAAGAAGCTTGGCGTGCCGGCCGACCGGCTGGCCGCCTGGCTGGCCAGCGCCGGCTGGCAGCAGGTGCTGAACCGCCAGGGCAGCACCTGGCGCAAGCTCGACGCCGCCAGCCAGGCCGCCGTGGTCGACGCCGCCAGTGCCAGCGCGCTGATGCGGGCGCAGCCCAGCGTGATCAAGCGCCCGGTGGTCGACTGGCCCGACGGCAGCATCACCGTGGGCTTCGACGCAGCCGACTTCGCGCGCCGGCTGTAGCGGGCAGCGCGCTCGGTCAGGCCTCCAGGCGCAGCGCGGCCTTGTGGATCTTGCCGGCGGGCGTCATCGGCAGCGCCTCGCGCAGCACCACCTGGCGCGGCACCTTGTAGTCGGCCAGGTGCTGGGCGCACCAGCTGCGCACATCGGCCTCGCGCAGGTTGCTGCCCGGCTTGGCGATCACATAGACCCGGCCCACCTCGCCCAGCACCGGGTCGGGCACGCCGATGCCGGCGGCCATCACCACGCCCGGGTGGCGGTGGATCAGCGCTTCCACCTCGGCCGGGTAGAAATTGAAGCCGCCCTGGATATACATGTCCTTCTGCCGGCCCTTCAGGGTGATCACGCCGCGGTCATCCACCAGCCCCAGGTCGCCGGTCTGCAGCCAGCCGTCGCTGCTGAACCCCTGGCCGGCGGCCGCGCCGATGTAGCCCGGCACCACGCCCGCGCCCTTGAACCACAGCTCGCCCACGGTGCCGTGCGGCAGCGGCTGGCCATGCGGCCCGGCAACCTTCAGCCGCGCGCTGTCGAGCGGCAGGCCGATGGTGGCCATCAGGTCGGCGTCGCTGCGGTTCCAGGGCGTCATCACGATGGCGCCAGAGGTTTCGGTCAGGCCGTACAGGTTCATCAGCGTGGCCTGCGGCATGCGCTGGCCCAGGCGCTGCAGCAGGGCCGCATCCACGTTCGACCCCCCCGAGAACACCAGCCGCACGGCGGACAGGTCGACCGCATCGATGTGCGCATGCAGCAGCAGCAGCGTCAGCACCGTGGGCACGCCGGCCAGCAGGGTGGGGCGGTGCTGCTGCATCAGCGCGATCATCCGGTCGGCCTTGAATTCGGGCACCAGCACCACTGTGCCGCCGCCCACCAGGTGGGTGAGCACGCCGCAGGTGATGCCGCCCACATGGTTCAGCGTGTTGGCCAGGTGCTGCACATCGGCCGGGCCGACGCGGGTGT
>JBBRJU010000123.1:0-6579 GCA_038218895.1 Burkholderiales bacterium | reverse complement strand
GATGTCCCAGTCGCCGAGCTGGGCCTTGCCGTCTTCACCCGGCGCAAACCACTCTTTGACTTTGTTGGCCACCTCGGGCTGCAGCTAGCCGTCTTGCGTCCACTGCTGCAGGTAGGCCACGCAGCGTGGGTCGCTGAGCTTGAAGAAGAAGTGCGCGCTGGTGCGCAGCACCGGCGTGGCGCCGCTCAGCGCCGAATACGGGTTCTTCAGCTCGGTGGGTTGGTAGACCGCGCCGCAGACCTCGCAGTTGTCGCCGTACTGGTCCATGGCGCCGCATTTGGGGCACTGGCCCTTGATGAAGCGGTCGGGCAGGAACATGCCCTTGTCGGGGTCAAAAAACTGCTCGATCGTGCGCACCTCGATCAGGCCGTTGGCCTTGAGTTGGCGGTAGATGTCTTGCGCCAGCGCGTGGTTTTCGGGCGCGTCGGTGCTGTGCCAGTGGTCGAAGGCGATGTGGAAGCCGTCGAGGTATTGCGCCCGGCCGGCGGCGATGCCGGCGACAAATTGCTGCGGCGTGAGGCCGGCCTTGTCGGCGGCGATCATGATCGGTGCACCGTGGGTGTCGTCGGCGCAGACAAAATTCACCTCGGCGCCCAGCATGCGCTGCGCCCGCACCCAGGTGTCGGCCTGGATGTATTCCATCATGTGGCCGATGTGGAAGGCCGCATTGGCATAGGGCAGGGCAGTGGTGACGAAGAGCTTGCGCGGCATGGGGCCTTCCTGGGAGATCAACCCATGATTCTAGGGTTGCGGGGGCACCCTGCAGGCCACTCCGCTAGACTCGTGGCGCACCTTGTGCATCCCATCGCCATCCTTGCCGCCCACCTGCGGCCACCGCCATGCCCGCCCTGAACGAAGCTGCCCTGCTCGAAGCCCTGAAGGCCGTTGTCGACCCGCATTCCGGCAAGGACTTCGTCAATGCCCGGCAGGTGAAGAACCTGCGCATCGACGGCGACGACGTGGCGTTCGATGTCGAACTGGGCTATCCGGCCAAGAGCCAGTTTGCGGCACTGCGCCAGCAGTTCGTGGCGGCGGCGCGGGCGGTGCCCGGTGTGGGCCATGTCCGTGTCAATCTCAGCAGCCGCATCACGGCCCATGCGGTGCAGCGCGGCGTGCAGTTGCTGCCGGGGGTGAAGAACATCATCGCCGTGGCCTCGGGCAAGGGCGGCGTGGGCAAGAGCACCACTGCCGCGAACCTGGCACTGGCACTGGCCGCCGAGGGCGCCACGGTGGGCATGCTCGACGCCGACATCTACGGCCCCAGCCAGCCGATGATGCTGGGCATCAGCGGCCGCCCCGAGAGCCTGGATGGCCAGCGCATGGAGCCGATGCGCGGCCATGGCCTGCAGGTGGCGTCGATCGGCTTCCTGGTCGACGCCGACCAGGCCATGATCTGGCGCGGCCCGATGGCCACGCAGGCGCTGGACCAATTGCTGCGCCAGACCAACTGGCACGATGTGGACTACCTGATCGTCGACATGCCCCCGGGCACCGGCGACATCCAGCTGACGCTCAGCCAGCGGGTGCCGATCACCGGCGCGGTGATCGTCACCACGCCGCAGGACATCGCCCTGATCGACGCCAGGAAGGGCCTGTCGATGTTCGAGAAGGTGGGCGTGCCCATCCTGGGCCTGGTGGAGAACATGGCGGTGCATGTGTGCTCCAACTGCGGCCATGTCGAGCACATCTTCGGCGCCGACGGTGGCAAAAAAATGGCCGAACAGTACCAGCTGGACTATCTGGGCGCGCTGCCGCTGGACATCGGCATCCGCGAGCAGGCCGATTCCGGCCGCCCCACCGTGGTGGCCGACCCGGACGGCGACATCGCCGCGATCTACAAGACCATGGCGCGGCTGATCGCGGTGAAGATCGCCGACAAGGCCAAGGACTTCACCAGCAAGTTCCCGACGATCAAGGTCAGCAAGGACACTTGATCCAGTGGTTGGCCGCTGACCTGGCGCGATTCGGCGCTGCGGCGCCGGATCACCAGCGCCGCAGTGCTCAAGCCGCCACTTCCCAGGGCGGCAGGTCGGTGCCGCCCTGCGGTCGGGCTGCAGCATCGGCCGCCACCGGCACGGCCACTGCCGTCCCTGCCAACACCTGCTCGCCACCCAGCGCGTCGATCAGCGCGCCGATCAGCGGCGCCAGTTCGCCGGTGGCGATCGCGGCATTGGCGTCGAAGCCTGCGTCGCCGTCGGCCACCCGGCCTTCGAACACGCCGTCGAGGAAGTTGATCTTCTTCAGCTGCAGGCTCTCGGTCAGGGTGAACGACACGCGGTCGTTCCAGGTCAGTGCCAGGCGGGTGGGGCGCTTGCCGGCGGCGATGTGTTCGCGGATCTCGGGCAGATCGAGCGCGTGGCGGGCATAGCGCACCACCGGCTTCTCGCCATCGGCGGCTTTCAGCTCGCAATCTCGGTCGATGGTGAACGGCGCGGGTGGCTCGCCGCTGACCAGCCAGTCGGCCATCGCCGCTTCGGGCGAGACGGCGGTGTTGATCAGCTGTGCCGCCAGGCCCGGCAGCACCTGGGTCAGCGCGGTCAGGGTCTCGTCGGCGCGGCTGGCGCTGCCGGCGTCGATCACCAGCAAGCGGGCCGCCAGCGCGATCCACACCTTGACCGATGCGCGTTTGGTGAAGGCCATCGGCAGCAGGTCGAGCAGGGCCTGGTCCTTCAGTTCGCGGGTTTCCTTCTTGCCGGGCTTGCGGCCGGTGGTCTTCTCGATCTGGGCGGCCAGTGTTTCCACCTGGCGCTTGATCACCGCGCTGGGCACCAGCTTGGACTCGACCATCAGCTGCAGCAGCCACTGGCCGGCGATGGCTTCGACCAAGGCACCGTGGGCTTCACCGCGCGGGCTGACCCAGCCCATGGCACGCGGCTGGGTGGCGCCGCATTCGGCAAACGGCACAGTGGCCAGGGCCTCGCCCACCGCAGACACGGTGGGCTGCCAGTCCGGCGCCAGCCGGTACACCATCAGGTTCTTGAACACGCGCGGGCTTTCCTCGGGTCAATCAGGCAAAACCGCGCATTCTGCCCTGGGCCCGGGTCGGGGCCAGGTGGGGCCCGATGTGCGGCCCCCGGGCTGTCTGGCTGCCGGGCTGCCGGGCTGCCGGGCTGCCGGGCTGCCGATGGCGATCAGGCTGCGCCAGGCGCCGGCGTGCGGATCAGGTGGTCGAAGGCGCTGAGCGCGGCCTTGGAACCCTCGCCGGTGGCGATGATGATCTGCTTGTACGGCACGGTGGTCACGTCGCCGGCTGCAAAGATACCCGGCACGCTGGTATGGCACTTGGCGTCGATGATGATCTCGCCGAAGCGGCTCAGCTCCACCGTGCCGCGCAGGAACTCGGCATTCGGCAGCAGGCCGATCTGCACGAACACCCCCGCCAGCGGCAGTTCGTGCGCAGCGCCGGAGATGCGGTCCTTGTAGTGCAGGCCGGTCATCTTCTGGCCATCACCGGTCACTTCGGTGGTCTGCGCATTCAGATGGATGGTGACGTTGGGCATGCTCTTCAACTTGTCCACCAGCACCTGGTCGGCCTTCAGCTGGTCGGCAAATTCCAGCAGTGTGACGCTTTTGACGACGCCGGCCAGGTCGATCGCGGCTTCCACGCCCGAGTTGCCGCCGCCGATCACCGCCACGTCCTTGCCCTTGAACAGCGGGCCGTCGCAATGCGGGCAGTAGGCCACGCCCTTGTTGCGGTAGGTGTCCTCGCCCGGCACATTCATGGGGCGCCAGCGTGCGCCGGTGGCCACGATCACGCTGCGGGCCCTGAGCTGCGCGCCATTGTCCAGCGTGACGGTGGCGTAACCGCCCGGCACCGCCGCCGGCGCCACCTTGGCCACGCGCTGCAGGGTCATGATGTCCACGCCGTAATGGCGCACATGGGCTTCCAGCGCGGCGGCGAACTTCGGCCCGTCGGTCTCCAGCACCGAGATGAAGTTCTCGATGCCCAGGGTGTCCATGGTCTGGCCGCCAAAGCGCTCGGCCACGATGCCGGTGCGGATGCCCTTGCGCGCCGCATACACCGCCGCTGCCGCGCCGGCCGGGCCGCCGCCGATGATCAGCACCTCGTAGGGCGCGCGCTGGTTCAACTTCGCGGCCTCGCGCTTGGCGGCGCCGGTGTCGATCTTGGCCAGGATCTCGCCCAGTTCCATGCGGCCGTTGCCAAAGGGCTGGCCGTTCAGGTAGACGCTGGGCACGGCCATGATCTGCCTGGCGTCCACCTCGGCCTGGAACAGCCCGCCGTCGATGGCCACGGCACGGATGCGCGGGTTGAACACCGCCATCAGGTGCATGGCCTGCACCACGTCCGGGCAGTTGTGGCAGGTCAGGCTCATCCAGGTGTCGAAGGCGAAGTCACCGTCGAGGGCCTGGATCTGCGTCAGCACCTCGGGCTCGACCTTGGGCGGGTGGCCGCCGGCCCACAGCAGCGCCAGCAGCAACGAGGTGAATTCATGCCCCATCGGCACGGCGGCAAAGTGCACGCCCATGTCGTGGCCGACGCGGGTGATCTGGAACGAAGGCTTGCGCTCGAAGTCGCCGTCGAAGCGCACGCTGATCTTGGCCGGCGCCACGGCGGCGACCTCGGTGATCAGTTCGCGGATTTCCTGGGCGCCGGCGGAATCGTCCAGGCTGGCGATCAGCGCGATCGGCTGGGTAATGCGCTCGAAGTAGCTGGCGAGCTGGGCCTTGATGCTGTCGTCCAACATGGCGGTGTGTCCTTTGGCGGCGGAGGTGAAGGGGGGCAAAGGAGATCTGACCCCGTTGACAGCCGCCGGCAAAAAGCCGCGTCGGACGCTGTCAGCGGGGCCTGAGCGGGGTGTCAGGCCGGGAGACAGGGGCAGGCCGATGGCCCGCCCCGTGTCCTGTCATGGCAAGCAGAAGCTTAGATTTTTCCGACCAGGTCGATCGAAGGCGCAAGGGTCTTGGCGCCTTCCTTCCACTTGGCCGGGCACACCTGGCCGGGGTTGGCGGCGGTGTACTGGGCGGCCTTCAGCTTGCGCAGGGTTTCCGACACGTCGCGGGCGATTTCGTTACTGTGGATCTCGGCGGTCTTGATGTGGCCGTCGGGGTCGATGATGAAGGTGCCACGCAGTGCCAGGCCTTCTTCGGGGATCAGCACGTCGAACGCCTTGCTCAGGGTGTGGGTCGGGTCGCCCACCAGCGGGAACTTGGCCTTGCCCACGGCGGCGGAGGTCTCGTGCCACACCTTGTGCGAAAAATGGGTGTCGGTGGTGACGATGTAGACCTCGGCGCCAGCCGCCTGGAAGGCGGCGTAGTTGTCGGCGGCGTCTTCGATTTCGGTCGGGCAGTTGAAGGTGAAGGCGGCCGGCATGAAGATCAGCACCGACCACTTGCCCTTCAGGCTCTCGTCGGAGACGTCGATGAACTCGCCTTTGCCGGCGCGGTTGACAAAGGCAGTGGTCTTGAACGGCTGTACTTGGGTGTTGATGATTGACATCGTGGGCTCCTGGGGGTGGGTTGAAAAATTGCGTTGAAAGGACTTTAGTGGGCACGCGGCATTGCGTGGTTTGATTGATTGAATCCCGACGATTAAGTTTGGCTATAGCTGCAGGCTGGCATGCGCTTGCCGCAGCACTGCTGCCGATTGCTGCAGCGCGTACAGCTCGCTGGCCTCCAGCGCCGGCTCCAGCACGGTGCCGCCACCGTCATGGCCCACCACCGTGGGCAAGGACAGCGCCACGCCCTGCAGGCCGAAGGCGCCCTGCTGCACCCGCGAGACGGTCAGCACACGGCGCTCGCCACGCAGCATGCAGCGCAGCAAATGGGCGGTGACCAGGCCGATGGCGTGGTTGGTGGCGCCCTTGCGGGCGATCACCTCGTAGGCGGCGTGCCGCACCTCCAGCGCCAAGGCATCCTCGTCGCTGCGCAGCCAACCTGGCCAGCTGCGCAACGGCACGCCGCCGGCCTGGGCGCCAGACCACAGCACCACCTCGGAATCTCCATGCTCGCCCACCACCTGGGCGTGGATGGAATTGGTCGCCAGGTGCAGGCGCTTGCCCAGCATCTGCCGCAGGCGTGATGTGTCGAGCAGGGTGCCGGTGCCAAGCACCCGCGCGGGCGGCAGGCCGCTGGCGTCTGCCATCACCTGGGTTAGCACGTCCACCGGGTTGCTGACCAGCACCACCGTGCCGCCAAAGCCGGCCAGCGTGTGGCCGATGTCTGCCACCACGCGGGCGTTGTCGCGCAGCAGGTCGAGCCGGTTTTCGCCGGGCTTGCCGTTGCGGCCGGCGGCCACCACCACCACATGGCAGGCCCGCATGGCCTCGACGGTGGCCACCTTCACCACACAGGAGGGGTAGAAGGCAGCGCCGTGGGCCAGGTCCATCGCCTCGCCCTCGGCCACGGCGCTGCGCACATCGTGCAGCCAGAGCTCGTCGGCCGCGCCCGACTGCAGGGTAGAGATGGCCACGCTGGTGCCGACCCAGCCGGTGCCGATGATGCCGACGATCTGACGCATGTGCTGCTGCTCCTGTTGTCGGGCCGGGGTGGCCACGCCCTGCCGCAGCTTACGCGGGACCCTGCCGGCCTGCCGACCCGCTGCGCCAGCATGGCATGCTG
>JBBRJU010000122.1:0-6619 GCA_038218895.1 Burkholderiales bacterium | reverse complement strand
CATTGCTGGCCAGCGGCGGCACGCCGTCAGCTGCGCCGTCGCCCATGTCCAGCACGTGGACAAATTCATGGATGACCAGGTTATAGCCGCCATCGGCGGTTTCGCCGGCGTCTTCCACATCGCGCCAGCTCAGCATCACCGGGCCGCCTTCCATGGCTTCGCCGGCCAGCATCTCGTCGTAGGCGTGCACCACGCCGTCGTCGTCCACCACCTCGCGGCGCGCGACCACCTCGTCGGGGTGCAGCACGATGCCGACAAAGGCGCGGTAGGGCGCCAGGCCGACCCGCAGCACCGGCAAGACCGCTTGCGCGGCGATGCACACCGCCATCGCATCGTCGACCACCAGGCCGTAGGCGCCGGTGAATTCCTTCTGGTCGAGGAACTGGCTGGCCAGCCGGCGCAGCTCGGCCAGGTCGGCATCGCTGCGCCAGGACAGGAAGGGGAGGCGGGCCAGTGTCAGCTGCCAAAGCACATCGGGGATGGCGCGGCGCGCCAGCACCCGGGCTTCGCGACTGGCCTGCCAGCGCCGCAGCAGGGCTTTCACAGCGCCACGTCCAGCACCTGCAGGCCGGCGGCGGTGAGGCGCAGGGCACGGGCGCGCGGCGCGCCGTGGTCGAAATCCCAGTCGCCCAGCACCACTCGGCTGCCGCCGCCGGGCAGGGCATGGGTGGCTGGGCGGTGGGTGTGGCCGTGGATCAGTGTGTGGCAACCGGCCGCCGCCAGCCAGTCGGCCGCCGTGCTGTCATCGACGTCACTCCAGTTCGCCGGGCCCTGGTCGGCCTGGTGCGCCGCACTGGCATCGCGCATCGCCCGGGCTTGGCGGTCCCGCTCGACCAGCGGTTGTGCCAGAAAGGCCTGCTGCCAAGCCGGGCTGCGCACCCGCTGGCGGAACTGCTGGTAGGCGGTGTCGTCGATGCACAGCGCGTCGCCATGCGACAGCAGCCAGCGCTGGCCGAAGGCCCGCAGCACGGTGGGGTCGGCCAGCCGCTGCATGCCGGCGTCGGCCAGCAGCGCATCGCCGACGAGAAAATCGCGGTTGCCCGGCAGGAAGCCGAGCATGCGGCGTTGGCTGGCGGCGCGCAGCACGGCCACACAGTCGGCAGCAAAGCCGCTGCCGGCGGCGTCGTCACCCACCCACACCTCGAACAGGTCGCCGAGGATCAGCACCGCGTCGGCTGGCGTGGTCAGCAGATGCTGGCGCCAGGCGGCAAAGGTGCGCGGCATGTCGGCGTGCAGGTGCACGTCTGACAGCAGGTCGATGCAGCGCCAGGCCGGATCAGCCTGGAAGGCTCCGAAGGCCGGCAGACCGGCGGCCACGCGCTCAGGCGACTTCGACGGCCTTGAGGATCAGCACGTCGTCGGTCGGCACGTCATCGTGGCCACCCTTGCGGCCGGTGGCCACGCGCTCAATCGTGTCCACCACCTCGGTGCCGCCCACCACCTTGCCGAACACCGCATAGCCCCAGCCCTGCGCGGTCTCGCTGCGGAAGTTGAGAAAGTCGTTGTCAGTGCCGTTGATGAAGAACTGGGCCGTGGCCGAGTGCGGCGCGCTGGTGCGGGCCATGGCCAGCGTGTACTTGTCGTTCTTGAGGCCGTTGTTGGCCTCGTTCTTGATTTCTGCGTCGGAGGGCTTCTGCTTCATGCCGGGCTCGAAGCCGCCGCCCTGGACCATGAACCCCTTGATCACGCGGTGGAACACCGTGCCGTCGTAGTGGCCCTTGTTCACATAGGCCAGGAAGTTGGCGACGGTGGCGGGCGCCTTGGCGTCGTCCAGTTCAATGCGCAGGGTGCCCGCGCTGGTGGTCATCTCGACGAACTTGCTCATGTCATTTCTCCTGGAGGGTGGCTTGCTTGATCACGACCGGCGTGACCGGGACGTTCTGGAAGGGGCCCTTGTTGCCCACGGGCACCATGCGGATCTTGTCGACGACGTCCATGCCGCTGATGACCTTGCCGAACACGGCGTAGCCGCCGCCAGCGCTGTCGAGCCGGGGGTTGTCGACCACGTTGATGAAGAACTGTGCGGTGGCCGAATCGGGCACGCCGGTGCGGGCCATGGCCAGCGTGCCGCGCACGTTGGACAGGCCGTTGCCGGCTTCGAGCGGGATCGGTGCCCGGGTCGGCTTTTCCTGCAGGTCGGCAGCCATGCCGCCGCCCTGGATCATGAAGCTGTCGATCACCCGGTGGAACACCGTGCCGTTGTAGTGACCGGCCTGCACATATTGCACGAAGTTGGCCACGCTCTTGGGCGCCTTGGCGGCGTCGAGCGCAATGACGATGTCGCCGGCCGAGGTGGCGAGCTTGACCGTCTGCGCCAGTGCGGCCAGCGGCGTGGCCAGGGTGCCTGCCACAAGAATGGCCAGGGCCAGATGTTTCATGCGAGGGCTCCGGAGCGAGGATGGGATGACAGGGTCTGGGATGACAAGGTTTGGCATGAGCAATGGCGTGCCATGTCAGCGCAGTGTTGCCAATTCATGCACCAGGCGCAGCTTGGTCTGCAGCGACGGCTCGCTGCGCGGACCGGCTGCCGCTTCATAGGCACGCGCGGCCAGGCGCACAAACACGTCACCCAGGTTCTCATGCGCGGTGCGGTAGGCCGGGTCGAGCCGCAGCGCAGATTCCAGCAGGCTGCGGGCCAGGTCCAGCTCGCCGCCGGCAGCCTGCAGCACCGCGAGGTTGTTGTACGGCTCGGGCAGGTCGGGGAATTCTTCGGTCATGCGCTTGAGCAGGCGTGCGGCCAGCGCCGTCTCGCCGGTCTCAGCCGCCAGCACCGCCTGCAAAAAGCGCAGCGGCGCATCGCCGGGGCGCAGGGCCAGGGTCTGCTCCAGCCGCTGGACCGCCAGGCGCGGCTCGCCAGCCCGGTACTGGCGCTCGATCTCGGCGGCCGTCACCGGGGTTGTGGCGGCTGCCGGCATGCCCGTCAGCAGCAGGCCGGCCAGCAGCGCACAGGCGCCGAGCAGCGGGCGCCAGGCCAGCCGTGTGCTGTCAGGATGGGGGTGCTGGCGAAGGACCAAGGATGGACCGGTGACGGGTTCTGGAGCGGGCGGCGAACAGGGCGGCGGCCACTGGCCCGCCGCTATACTGATTTGATTGTATCGACGCCAGGCTGGCAGGCCGGATGACCTGCACGCCGGCTTGGCCTGCCCTGCGGGGCCGTCGGTCGCCACCCCGCAACCACCCGCTCTCCGGCCGCCGCAAGGCGGCCGTTTTACGCCTCGGCCGATGACCCTGCGCCTGTTCAACACGCTGACCCGCCGCCTCGAGCCCTTCACGCCCATGGTGGCCGGTCAAGTGCGCATGTATGTCTGCGGCATGACGATCTACGACCTGTGCCACATGGGGCATGCGCGCATGATGATGGCCTTCGACGTGGTGGCGCGCTGGTTGGGCGCCAGCGGCTACGTGGTGACGTATGTGCGCAACTTCACCGACATCGACGACAAGATCATCAAACGCGCGCTGGAGCGCGGCATCACCATCCGTGCCCTGACCGACGAGATGATCGCCGCCATGCGTGCCGACCTGGCTGCCATCGGCACGCTGGCGCCCACCCATGAGCCGCGCGCCACCGACTATGTGCCGCAGATGCTGGCGATGATCCGCACACTGGAAGACAAGGGCCTGGCTTACCGCGCCGACGGCGGCGATGTCAACTTTGCGGTGCGCAAGTTCGCCGGCTACGGCAAGCTGTCGGGCAAGAGCATCGATGAATTGCGTTCCGGTGAGCGCGTGGCAGTGGGCGACGACAAGCGCGACCCGCTGGACTTCGTCTTGTGGAAAGCCGCCAAGCCCGACGAGCCCGACGACGCCAGATTCGGCGGCGACTACGGCCCGGGCCGCCCCGGCTGGCACATCGAATGCTCGGCCATGTGCTGCGCATTGCTGGGCGAGCGCTTCGACATCCACGGCGGCGGGCAGGACCTGCAGTTCCCGCACCACGAGAACGAGATCGCGCAGAGCGAGGGTGCGTTCGGCCACCAGCATGT
Organism: Burkholderiales bacterium; assembly: GCA_038218895.1. GTDB lineage: Bacteria > Pseudomonadota > Gammaproteobacteria > Burkholderiales > Burkholderiaceae_C > Pseudaquabacterium. Next base: position 2,633 of record JBBRJU010000122.1, on the reverse strand, counting down.
CAATGTCTGGCTGCACAACGGCTTCCTCAACGTCGACAACGAGAAGATGTCCAAGAGCCTGGGCAACTTCTTCACCATCCGTGAGGTGCTGCAGAAGTTCGACGGCGAAACACTGCGGTTCTTTTTCCTGCGCACCCACTACCGCAGCCCGTTCAACTTCAGCGGCCAGGGGCTGGAGGACGCGCGCACCGCGCTGCGCCGGCTCTACACCGCGCTGGATGGCATCACGCTGCCGATCGCCAACGCAGCCAACGCAGCCAACGCGGCCAACCCAGCCAACGCGGCCAACCCAGCCAACGCCGCCATCGACTGGGCACAGCCGCAGGCCGCCGCGTTCAAGACGGCGATGGACGACGACTTCAACACCCCAGCTGCGCTGGCCGTGCTGTTTGAGCTGGCCAATGACTGCAACCGCAGTGGCTCGGTCGACGCGGCCGCGCTGCTGCGCGCCCTGGCCGGCACGCTGGGTGTGCTGCAGCAGGCGCCGCGCAGCTTCCTGCAGGCCGCGCTGGGCGGTGGTGGGCTCGACGAGACCACCATCGCCCAGCACATCGCCGCGCGCGCCGCAGCCAAGGCCGCCAAGAACTTCGCCGAGGCCGACCGCATCCGCCAGCTGCTGGCGGCCCAGGGCGTCGCGCTGCAGGACTCGGCCGCCGGCACCACCTGGGTGCGGGCCTGACCGTGCCCAGACGCGCTGACCCTGGCCAGGAGCCTGTCGAGCCTGCCGACGCTGCCATTGCAGCAGTCGCGGACGAACTTGGGTCCGCAGCGCATGCCGTGGTCACCATCACCCCGGTCTATTGGGACGAGGCCTGTCGCCATCTGGCCAGGCGCGACCGGGTGATGAAAAAGCTGATCCCGAAGTTCGGCGAGGCGCGGCTGCAGAGCCGGGGTGACGCCTTCACCACGCTGGCGCGGTCCATCGTCGGCCAGCAGATCAGCGTGAAGGCCGCGCAGTCGGTGTGGAACCGCTTCGCCACTGCGGTGGGCGGGCCGTCCAGCCGCCTGGCACCCGCTGCGGTGCTGGCACTGGACACGCCCACGCTGCGTGGCGCCGGCCTGTCAGCCCGCAAGGCCGAGTACCTGGGGGATCTGGCCCGGCACTTCGCGTCGGGTGAGGTGCATGTGCCGCAATGGCAGCAGATGGGCGACGAGGCCATCATCGAGCAGCTGGTCGCCATCCGCGGCATCGGCCGCTGGACGGCAGAGATGTTCCTGATCTTTCATTTGATGCGGCCCAACGTGCTGCCGCTCGATGACCTGGGCCTGATCAAGGGCATCAGCCTAGGCTACTTCAGCGGCGAGCCGGTCAGCCGCGCCGAGGCGCGCGAGGTGGGCGAGGCCTGGGCGCCCTACCGATCGGTGGCCACCTGGTATATCTGGCGGAGCCTGGACCCGCTGCCGGTAGACTACTGATCTGGCAGGTGCCGTTTGGCCTGCCGCCGTCCAACTACACGCCTGGCGCATGAGCAAACGACACTTTCTCGACTTCGAGCATCCGATCGCCGAACTCGAGACCAAGATCGAAGAGCTGCGGTTTGTGCAGAGCGAATCGGCTGTTGATATCTCCGAGGAGATCGGCCGGCTCGACAAGAAGAGCCAGCAGCTGGCCAAGGATATCTACAGCAATCTGACGCCCTGGCAGGTAACGCAGATCGCGCGCCATCCGCAGCGGCCGTACACGCTGGACTACGTCAACGAGATCTTCACCGACTGGCAGGAGCTGCACGGTGACCGCGCCTACGCCGACGACAACTCCATCGTCGGCGGCCTGGCCCGCTTCAACGGCCAGGCCTGCATGGTGATCGGCCACCAGAAGGGGCGGGACACGAAAGAGCGTGGCCTGCGCAACTTCGGCATGAGCCGGCCCGAGGGCTACCGCAAGGCGCTGCGGCTGATGAAGCTGGCCGAGAAGTTCGGCCTGCCGCTGTTCACCTTCGTCGACACGCCCGGCGCCTACCCCGGCATCGGTGCTGAAGAGCGTGGCCAGAGCGAGGCCATCGGCCGCAACATCTTCGAGATGGCGCAACTGGAAGTGCCGATCATCGTCACGATCATCGGCGAAGGTGGCTCGGGCGGTGCGCTGGCCATCAGCGTGGGCGACCAGGTGCTGATGCTGCAGTTCAGCGTCTACTCGGTGATCTCGCCCGAGGGCTGTGCGTCCATCTTGTGGAAGACCAGCGAGCGCGCGAGCGACGCCGCCGAGGCCCTGGGCATCACCGCCCACCGGCTGAAGGCGCTGGGCATGATCGACAAGGTGGTGGCCGAGCCTGTGGGCGGTGCCCACCGCGACACGCGGCAGATGGCCTCGCAGCTGAAGCGGGCGCTGGTCGACGCGCTGCGCCAAGTCAGCGACCTCCAGCCCAAGGACCTGCTGAACCGGCGCTACGACCGGCTGCAGGCCTACGGCCGCTTTGCCGACACCAAGGACCGCTGAGCCCCCAGCGGCTGGCAGCGGCACCGTCGCGGTGGCGTTCAGCGGCGGGCGTGATTCGCTGGCCCTGCTGCATGCCACCTGCCGTGCTGCCCAGGCCCTGGGCCTGCAGGTGGCGGCCCTGCACATCCACCATGGCCTGCAGCCCGAGGCCAATGCCTGGCTGCAGCATGCGCAGCGCCTGTGCGCCCGCTGGCGC
>JBBRJU010000121.1:0-6627 GCA_038218895.1 Burkholderiales bacterium | reverse complement strand
CCAGGCCTGGGCAATGTCGGCGCCGGTGGCTGGCGCCACCCGTGCAGCAGCCTGGCCTTCGGCGGGCTGGAAGTCGGCACGCCAGGCCGGGTCGGCACTGGACAGCGCCACGCCGTGGCAGGCCAGGCCGGCGGCGGCCAGGCGTTGCTGCCAGGCCTGCAGGGCCGGCATCAGCTCGGCTGCCTGCTGGATGGGCTCGGGTGGCAGCAGGGCTTCGTGGTCGCTGGTGGCGGCGGCGGTGATCATGGCTTGGTGCCGGTGCCGGTGCCGCGCGCGCGGCCGATCTCGCTGGGCTGGTGGGCAACAAGCTGCGCCTGCAACTGCAGCAGGTCCATGTCGTCGAGTTGGCCGGCCAGTGTCCGCAGCTTGAAAAAGCTGCCCCAGGCGTCATGGCGCGCGCGCGAGAGATCGCGGCGGGCCTCGAACAACTTGCCCTGCGCTTCGAGCACGTCGCTGTTGATCTTGAGGCCGACTTCGTAGCCACGCTGGTTGGCGCGCACCGACAGCTGTTGCGAGCGTTCCGCCGTGGCCAGCGCCCGGGCCTGCGACAGTGCCGACAGCATGGCGGCAAAGGCCTGGCGCACGCCGATCACCAGGGTGCGCCGCGCCAAGTCGAGCTCGCCCTGGGCCTTGTCGCGCAGCGCCAGCGCCTCGACCACCCGGGACTGGGTGGCGCCGCTGGCGAACAGCGGCACTGTCAAGGTCAGGCCGGCCTCGGTGCTGGTGCCACTGCGCGGAAAGATGCTGGTCACCGTGCCGGTGTCGCTGGACCGGGTGTGGTTGATGTTCAGATCGAGTGAAGGGGCATGCGCCTGCTCGGCCTTGCGCACCTCGGCGTCGGCGGCGTCGACTGCGAGCCGGGCTTGGCGCAGCTGCACGCTCTGGCCTTCGGCCAGCAACAGCCATTCCGGCACGCCGCCGGCCAGCGGTGGCGGCAAAGCTTCGGCAGCCACGGCGCGGGTCAGCATGTCGGGTGTCGGGCCAGCCGCCACCTCGGCCAGCACCTGCTGGCGCAGATCGAGCTCGGCTTCGGCCGCCAGCCACTGGGCCTGGGCGTTGTCGACCCGCGCCTCGGCCTCGCGCACGTCGGTCACTGCCGCGCGGCCGACCTGGAAGGTGCGCCGCGCGGCGGCCAGCTGCTCTTGCTGGGATTCGCGCAGCGCGGCGGCATGGGCCAGCACGTCACGCGCCTTGAACACCTCCAGCACGGCTTCGAGCAGGCGCTGCTGTGCTTCGGCGCGGGCCTGCGCCAGCGCGCTTTCGGCCTGCTCCAGCTGCGACTGCGCCGCCTGCAGCGCCGGCCACAGCGGGCCGCGCCACAGCGGCTGGTTGATCTGCACCGTGTACTGGTCAGCCTTGAAGCGCCGCAATTGCCCGGCGGACAGGTCGCTGTAGCGGGTGTGGTTGCTGGAGACGGTGAGGTTGGCGCTGGGGCCGAATGCCGCGCGCGCCTGCACCAGGCGTTGCTCGGCGGCACGGGCATTGGCGGCTGCGGTGCGCACGCCCGGGTCTGCGGCCAGCGTGCGGGAGCGCAGATCGGTCAGCGATTGAGCGGCTGCGGGCGCGGCTGCCAAAGCGAGCCAGGCCAAGGGGATGAGAAGTCGACGCAAGGGGAGCAAGGGCAATCAGAGAGAACAGGCGCACCAGCCGCCGGGCTCGGCCCGTCATGGCACTTGCGCAGTATCCATGCCGCCCGCATTGGCCCCTTCATTCCATCTTGCGCCGCCGCGTGGCCAAGCCCGCTGCCAAGGCCGTGGCGAGCAGCAGCAGCGAGGTGGGCTCAGGCACGGTGTTGCCGCCGCCGCTGCTGTCCTGGGTCTGGAGGATGAGTTTGGCGTAACCGAGAACGCCGCCGTCATCCGGGTTGCGGGTCACGATCTCGAGTGTGTCTGCACCGGTGATGGAACCGAGAACGGGGGCGAGATCGAAGCTGTCGAGCCAGGCGTAGTTGTCGTCCAGTGAGTCGAAGTCGCCATCGCTGAGCAAGCCCACCGATTGACCATTCAACAACACCTGCGCTCGCCCGTCCAGGCCGAAGCCGCCGCTAAACACCTCCAGCCGTGCACTTGTCAGCCGGCCCGTGAATGCGCTGACAAGGGTGACGGACAAGCCGCCCGGTCCCCAGGCATCGAGCGCATTGTCGATGCGTTCCGCAAGGGCACCAGCGTCAAAGCTGTTTCCCGGCGTGGCACCCACGCCGAAGTCGTCTAGGAGTCCTACGCGTGCGGTCACCGTGCCTGCGAGGCTGGGAAGCGTGACCGCGACAAGACCCAGCGCGAGCACCAACGCCCGCGCTCGCATCAAGAGGGAGAAGCTATGGTTCATCGGCGATCTACAAAAGACTCAAACATGCAAAGATATTAGGCGTTTCGAGGTCGAACCGCCATCCCTGGGGCACGGGGCTGGGTCGCGTGTGAACCACACCCCGGTACAGCCAAAGCCGCTCATTTGCCACCGACCAATTGCTGCCACTGAGCCTTGGCGCGCTCCTCGAGCTCCCTGAGCCAGGCATCGCTCCGTGCGCGCGTCCGATCATTTTCCGCCTGTGCAATCTCTGCGGCGGTCTTGGGCAGCACCGTTGGCGCGCCGCCGGCAAGCAGTTGGCCACCCGTGCCGACAAGGCCCGCCAAGGCCGCAGACGGCGCAGGACGCACCGCGCTGGAACCCGCCTCGCGCGCGCTGGTTTGGACCGCGTTGGCGACCACGACGAACGGATTCAGCCCCGCCGGCGTTGGCACGGGTTGCCCCGACAGCACTCGAATCTGCACCACCTGGCTGACCGACGCGCTGGCGCCATTGCTGGTCTCGGTGCTGCTGGCCCTGAAGTTGAGGGTGAATTCCCCGATGAACCCTGCCGCTGCCTTGACAGTCAACCGCGCCAGATCCCAGCCCGCCAGGTCAAGGCTTGCGCCCCCAACAGCTGTTCGCGTGCCATCGCTGATGACCGCGCCATCGGGTACGCCCAGCAGCGCAAGCTGCAGCGCTTCACCGCCAAAGGTATCGGTCAGCGCCGCCTGGACACGCGGCAGCTCGACGGCGGTATCGACCAGGCCATAGGCCCGCCCGGCCCCCACAGGCAGGGTTTCGACGAGGCGGATGTCGTCGATCACTGCGCTGCGCTGCGTGGCGGTGCTGGTGGCGATGGCATCGCCGCCCTCGAGCACGATGGCCAGTGTTCGTGACTGGCCGTTGCCACTGAACTGGAAGCTCAGTGCCTGCCAGTTCAACACCGTGGTGGTGCTGACGTTGGCATAACCGCCGATCTTCACGCCGTCCAGGTACAGACCGATCGCCGTGTTCGCCAGCGGGAAGCCCAGCCCACCGGCGTAGTCCAGGCTGAGTTGGTAGACCGCGCCGTCAATGGTGTTCACGGACTGCTCGATGCCCAGGGTCTGGTGAGGCCGGGAGCGGTTGCCGTTTCTCAGGACCAGCCACTGGTCGCCGTTGTCGGCCATCGGCTGCACGGTCGCGAAGTTGGCGCCGTAGTTCTGCACCCGGTCACCGGCAGCTTGAATCTCGAACGCGGCCACTTTGCCCACCACCGCAGGCCGCACCGTCCACCCTTCCAGCACGTGCTCCGCCACCACGGAAGCGGCCGTGGTCGGGTTGGCCGGCGTCTCCCAGTTTGTCGTGATCAGCGCGCGGCTGACAGCTACGTCGCGTGTTGTGAGGGTCAGCGTGGGCGCATCGGCCACGGCTACAAATTCAGCCGTGAGCAACTGGCTGGTCGTGGCGCGCTCGCCGGTGGCGCCTTCAATGGCGGTGGCCTGCAGCTGCAGAACCACGCCGCCGTTGAAATCGCGTGGCGGGGTGAGCACCAGGGCATCGAGCTGCCAGCCGGCCAGGTTCAGGCTGCGCTGGATGGTGCTGGGCGCAAAGCTGCGCGTGCCGTCGCGCAAGGTGAAGCCGTCCGGCATGCCGGTGAGCGTGAGGACCAGGGCCTCGGAGCCGTCGTTGTCCACCAGCCCGGCCACGATGGCATGCAGTGCGAGGGCCACGTCTTCCAGGCCGGTCACGGTGCTGCCGCCAGAGACGGTCAGCGACGGCGCGTCTGCGACCGGCGTGACATCGACCACCAGGCTGGCGGCGGCGCTGTAGAGCGCGCCGTCGAAGGCCTTGAAGCCGATGCGGGCGTAATGCGGCAGGCGGTTGCCGTCGCCATCACCGAAGTACCCCGGGCCGCCAGAAGCATTGGCCGCAGGGACGAAGCGCAGGCTGCGGACAGCGAGATCGGCTTCGCCGAAGCGGTCGCCCACGTTCACTGCGGCCCAGCTTCCATCAGCACCAAGACGTTGAAGCTGACCGTCTGCCGGCAAGGCGGTGATTTCAACCACCAGCGTGTCGGGTTTGGCATCGGGGTCAACCACCGCGAAGTTGGCCCAGCCGAGCGTCAGCGCCGTGTCTTCGACCCCGCTGGCCAGCGAGTTGGCCGCAGTGGGCGCGGTGTTGGCCACGCTGTCGATGCTGACAGCGATGGCCACGCTGACGGTGTCGGAATCCGCCGCGCCATCGCTGACCTTGTAGCTGAAGCTGTCGGGGCCGACGTAGCCAGCCACAGCCCTGTAGCTGAAGCTGCCATCGGCATTCACCACCAAGGCGCCGTGCGCAGGCGCGCTGACCACGGCGGCAGTCAGGCTGTCACCATCGACGTCGAATGCGGTGGACAGGGGGTCGATGCGCAGTGTCTGTCCCGCCTTGGCCTGGACCGCGCGGCCACTGAGCGTGGGCGCATCGTTCACTGGGTTGACGGTGAGCGTGACAGTGGCGGTGTTGCTGGGCTTGTCGTCGATGAGCAATCGGTAGCTGAAGCTGTCTGTGCCGTTGAAGTTGGCATTGGGCTGGTAGCTGAACTTGCCGTCGGCACCGAGTGTCAGCGCCCCATGCGCAGGGCTGCTGCTCTGCACGATGACAACGTTGGCCCCGCCCAGGGTCAGGTCGTTGGCCAGCACGTCGATCGCGGCGGTGGTGTCTTCATCCAGCGTCACCGCATCATGCACGGCTTGAGTTTCGTTGATGAGCTTGACGTCGCGAACCGTCACCGTGCTGGCTTGCGCAGCAAACCCGAGCAGGTCAAAGCTGAGGACAACAGACCTGCCCGCCAATTCCGGGGCCAATCTGACGAAGTAGGTCGCACTGCCGTCGGCGTTCAATTGCTTGCTCACCGTGCCCAGTCCCAGCCGTTCGTGGCCATCGGTCTGGACATTGAGCAGGGCGTCGGAGCCCAGAAGGCCCACGCGCCCGGCAGCGGGCAAGCCTGTGCTGGCGTCGAGCAAGGCGACTTCGAAGGCATCGGCAGGGCCACGGGCGTTGCCGACCAACTGGGACGTGTCGAGAGTGAACGACAGCGCACTGTCTCTCGCATCCAACGTGAAACTTTGGGCCAACCGGGCTTGTCTCTGGTTCGACTCGCCAAGGACAGCCTGTCCATTGGCGAATTGCACCGACCCGCTGGTCGTCCAGCCCGCCGGACTGGTCATGCCGCCGCCGACCAGGGTGGCAGCAGTGGGCAGGCCATGGGTGAAGCCCGGTTGTCCCGCTCGCAATGCGGGCAGCGTGCCACCAGCCGTGGCTGCCGCAAGAGTGCCGTCGCCAAGACCTGGTGCATTGGGCAATGCCTGTGTCAGCGGCGGCGCGGCCATGACGGCTTCGAGCCGGCCCAGGCTGCGCAGGTAGCGGATCAGTTGGTCGATGGATTCCTCGGGTGCACGCGAATCGCCACTGTCGAAAGCAAGCCGCAGGATCGTGAGTTGTTCGGGCGAGATGCGCGCGTTGTTCGGATCCGACATGAAGGTCGGCTGGTCCACCAGCCGCACCGGGTTGCCAAAGCCGTCAAGCTTGTACTCGTCGGGCAGACCCAGGGCATGCCCCGACTCGTGGGCGACCAGCCACCCGAGGTAGCGCCCGATGGCGGTCATGCGCGCGGAGCGGTCTGCAATTCCGCTGGCCGCTGTGGCGGCCTGCCGAAGCGCATTGGGCACCGACACCTGCGGTGCGTCACCGTAGACCGCGCCGGTGGCACTGGCGTTGATCAACCGGCTGAGCACGTATTCCTTGGTGCGCCGCTGGATGTCGTCGCGCGGGCTGCCGTCGGCCTTGGTCAGCAAAATCTCCATCAGGTTGGGCTGGAAATCCCAACCGGCCCGACCCGCTTCATTGCCGTTGCCAAACAAGCCCAATTCGAAGCCGACCGATGTGCTGCGCTGCAGCGTGACCGGGTCGAGCGACGCTGTGGGCGCGAAGGACAGGTCGATGGCCCCAGTGTTGCCACCGCCATTGAGCACGGACGGAATGCCGTAGACGCCTGTGCCGCGGTCGGAACCAAAACTGTCTTTGAGGCCTTCCATCAGCAGGCGGAAGTCGCTCTCGCCCAAGTCGGCCGGCAGTGCGTCCTTGACCACACCTGCAGCCAGCAGGTTGTAGATGGCCAGATCATTGCCAACCAGGTTGACGACGTCAGCCAGCGGCGTGTAGGCAATCGCCATCGCTTGCTGGATGGCCGCCTGCAGCCGCGCCACGTCCACATGCAGCTGTTGCACCGGCATGACTTCAGTGCGCACCAGCGCCCTGCGGTAGACCTGGTCGTTCAACCTGAACACCAAGGTCGCCTCAACCACGCCCCGGTCCTGG